>CADCQZ010000492.1 GCA_902803675.1 uncultured Eubacteriales bacterium | reverse complement strand
GCGGGCGCTTCGGCTCCGCGCTTTTGCATGGGAACTGTTACCCAAATCACAGATTTGGACAGTTCCGCAAGGATGACACGGTGTGGCGGGCAGCTTGCGGTGGGTGTTGAAACGGGATCATACTCGTCATTCCTTCTGATCAAATCAGATCCCGCAAGGGATCTGTACCGCAACACGCCGTCAGGCGTATTTCACATCGCCCGCGATATTTCACACGCGCAGCGTATTTCACGCCGAAGGCATTTCACTGTCGATCGGGGACCTCCTTCTCTGGTCCCCGATCGACCTCACCGGTTCCGATCAGTTTTCCACCAGCTCCGCGGGAGCGAATACCTGGACAAGGGGCTCGTCCTGGCTGTTGAGATAGGTGGTCATGATCTCTCCGTCCCGCGTGAGATACAGCATGGAGAGGACATGCTCCTCGTCCGTTCCTTCCTCCAGGAGAAAATGCAGGCCCTGCTGAACGAACTCCGTATCGTATTCCGCCAGCTTTTCCAATGAGGTGCTGTCAAACACGGTGATGTGCCCCGGTTCGACGCTCAATCCGAGGTGGACATTCGCTTCATCCGGGGTATACTGCGCGTCCCGGTACCAGATGGTCTTCAGGACCCACAGCCCATGGAAAGCTTCTTCCGTTTCCGCGGCGGCCGGTTCGGGCGCGGCGGGCTGAGAGGGAGCATACTTGGCGTACTCCGCCGGATCATCGGTGTAGATCGTGACGGAAGAGGCGCCGGTATAGCAGAGATAGCCCTGATCGTTCAGGGCATACTCGGTGTCCGGCATATCCGGGAAGGAAACGATGAGCGTGTTGTCCTGCCACGCGAAGGTCCCCTCCATGGTGTAGCTCCCGTTCTGAGACACGTTTTCGGAAACGCACGTACCGTCCGCGCGAAGGATCAGCCTTGAGTCGACACCGTAGGTGGAAACGGGTTTGGTCGTTCCCTGCGCGGCAACGAGGATGGCATACCAGACGACATCCGCCTCCGGAGCGCTTTCCGCGGCGGCACAGGACAGGAACATGAACAGGGCCAGGATCAGCGCGATACACTTTTTCATGAGACCATCTCCTTTTTGTCTGTCATATGTATTTTATGATCGAAGGGACCCCGTGTCAAGGCTGACCGGGCCCCCGGGCGGGATATGCCGGCGCCGGTGTGTTCCGTCCCTTGTGATTTTCTGCTTTATGCGATATGATATGAGGGCGGCCGAAAAACGATCTGAAAGAGGGGTTTTTGACGATGAAAAAGATCATTTCCCTATTGATGGCGCTCACCCTGGTGCTGCTGGCCCTGAGCCCCGTTCTGGCGGAAGACGCTCCCGAGAAGGATATTTCCGGTATCTGGACGGACGAGAACGCCGACAGAATGGAGCTGACCATCCTGCCTTCCGAGATCACCTGGTTCGACGAGCGGATGGGCGAGGACGCCGGCGCGCAGAAATATGTCGTGGTCATGATCTGGCCGTCCTCCGACAGCGAGGTGAGCAGATACCATATCATCGGGTCCCTGGACGAGACCGGGAAGAAGCTGACCTATACCGGCGGCCTGTATGCCGAATTCGTGTTCGATGATGCCGGGAACGTGGACGAGGATGAGACCGTCCTGCTGGATGACGACGGCACCGGCTGCTGCACCGTCACGGACGACGGCACCCTGCTCTGGGAAGATTCCTGCCTGGCGGAAGCGGCCGAAATGACACTGACCCGCCTGATCCCGGATGTCCCTTCCGCTGAGGAGATCAAAGCGGGATACTATCAGCAGGCGATCGGGCTGGAAGAGGGCACCGCTGGCGCATCCCTGAAGCTGGCCCGGGCCGTCGGGAACGTGTTTGAGTTCTGCTCCCTCCACAGCTTCTGGTGCATGGAATACGCGCCGTTCGTCCAGGCGCTCGCCGACGCGCAGAACAGCCTGACGGCTGAGGAAAAAGCCGCCTTTGACCTGCACCGCGCGGCGCTGGCCCTGGAGCTCACCCGGCTGCTGGAAGAGGATGAGGAAACGAGGAGCGTGTACGATGACGCGGGCGTCGGTGAGCGGTTGAACGTGCTGAGGAACGATCCCGCGGTGCGTTTTTCCGTGGAGACCTTCATCTTCGCCGTGGAGACCCTGAACGGGCAGCCCTGACGATCCCGGCGCCGGCCCGGGCAGCGCTTGAAAGGCCGGCGGGCTGCGTTCGTTTCATCGATACCGACGCGAAAAAATGAGCATTCCGGGCATACGCCTGAAATGCTCGTTTTTTTTTTGATCGGATCCTCCCGAGAGTG
>CADCQZ010000491.1 GCA_902803675.1 uncultured Eubacteriales bacterium | reverse complement strand
TGCTCTCATCGGGAACGGTGAAGCCGTCCGGCGGCAGGGAGAGCTGCCTGCGCTTGTCGTTGCCCAGGGCGTGGTAGGGCAGCAGATCCACCTGAAGGAGGTTTGGCAGCTCTTTCGTCAGGGCCGCGATCCCCTCAAAGTGGGCGTCCGTATCGTTCACCCCGGGGATCAGGGGGCAGCGCAGCACCACCTGAGCGCCGCTTTGACACAGCTTCACCAGGTTCTCCCGGATGAGGCGGTTGTCCCTCCCCGTCCACCTCAGGTGCTCTTTGGGATCGGTGACCTTCCAGTCATACAGGAAGCGGTCCGTACAGGGGAGCAGCTTTTCAAGCGCCTCGAAGGGGGCGAAGCCGGAGGTCTCGATCACCACGCCGATGCCGTTCTCCTTCATCAGCCGGGCCAGCTCCAGGGTGAAGGCCGCCTGCGCGAGGGGCTCGCCCCCGCTTATGGTCACGCCGCCCCGGCTGCGAAAGAAGGGCTTGTCCGGCAGCACTTTTCGCAGGACTTCCCCGGCGCTCATCACCTGCCCGCTGACACGGCAGGCCTTGAAGGGGCACAGCGTCACGCACTGCCCGCAGCCCACGCACCGGGCGCTGTCATACCGCCCGTCCTTTCCCCGGGCGCCCGCGGGGCAGGAAGAACAGGCCCCGCACCGGCGGCACCGGGTGGGGAGCACCAGGGCCTTTGGGAGGGGGCTCTGCGTCTCGGGGTTGTGGCACCAGGCGCATCTTAAGGGGCAGCCCTTCAAAAACACGCTGGTGCGGATCCCCGGCCCGTCGTTGACGGACATGGAGATGATGTCGCTGACGATCCCATTCATTTTCAGTACAGGGCCCGGGCCAGCATGTCCGCCTGGGTGCCGGGGTCCAGGTTGACGAAGCGCGCGCTGAAGCCGCCCACCCGCACGAACAGGTTCTGGTGCGCCTCCGGGTGGATCATGGCGTCCTCCATCTCGCCCTTGTCCAGTACGCTGATGTTGAGGGAGAGGATGCCCATGCCGAAGGCGGCTTTGATCAGGTCGTCCACGTCGTCCGGGTGTTTGACGAACAGGTCCCGGCTCAGCTTCAGGTTCTGGGCCGTGCCCGCGGTCAGGTCCATCCGGGTGGAGGCCGCGGAGCGCAGCATGGCAGGCAGGCCGCAGCAGTCCCTTCCCGCCATGGGGTTGTTGCCGTTGGACAGATAGGTGCCCGCGCGCCGTCCGTCCGCCGTGGCCAGGGTGTTTTTGCCCAGGTCCACGTTGGCGCCGTTGTTGATCATCACCACCAGGTAGCTGGAAAGGCCCTGCTTTTCCGCCTGACGGGCGGTCGTCTCGAACACGTGCTTGTTGATCACGCCGGCCATGCCGTCCGCCTCCGGGTCGTCGTTGCCGAATTTCGGGCAGGCCAGAAGCGCCTGCCTGAGGTCCTCATGCCCCTCAAAGTCCCGGTCCAGGATATCCGTAAGCTCCTTCAGGGTCAGGCGCTTTTCCTCATACACGATCTTTTTGATCGCGGTGAGGCTGTCGGCCACGGTGGTGTTGCCGTAGGTCTCATAGGTGCCCGCCAGGTATCTCACGCCGCCGCCGCACAGGGGCTTCGCCCTTTTGACGCAGTCGTCCATCAGCAGGCTCATCAAAAGCATGGCGCCGTTTTCCGCGACGGTGTCATACACCAGGCGCTGGTGCCGCGCGGCGATCGCGGTGAAGTATTCCACCTGGCGCTCGTAGGCGTCAAGCAGCTTGTCGAAGGTGTCAAAGCTCTCCGGGGCGCCAAGGTCCAGCCCGTGGGGGCAGCCCCTGACGGGATCCGTGCCCTGATGGAGCGTCACCTCCAGCGCCTTGGCCAGGTTGATGATGTCGTTGGGGGTGCCCATGCTGCGGTGCCCCAGGACGTATTCCCCGCAGCCGAAGAAGCCGTACTGCTCCGCCTCTTTTCGGTCCACGCGCATCATCTTCATCACGGCGTTCACGGAGGCCTCGTCGTTGAACAGAAGGGGATAGGTCATGCCGTCCGAGAGCATCTCATAGGCCAGGGCCTTCACCTCTTCGTTGAGCCCGTCATACATCCTCAGGGAGAACTCCGGCTTCAGGTCCCTGAAGCGCATGGCGGCCTTCATGATGGCGAGGGACACCTTGTCCGCGTTCTTCTCGTTCCGCCGCCCCAGGCCGCCCATCACGATGCGGCCGTCCCGGCTGTCCGTATCCGTCATCAGGCGGTAGAAGGAGAGGAGCAGTTTGACCGCCTCCTCCTCGGTGAGGGTCCCCGCCTCCAGGTCCTGTACATACAGGTCCCCCAGATACACGTCCATCCTTCCGAAGTCCCGCCCGCCGGTCATCGCCGAATAGAACCAGGTGAGCTGCAGCGCGTCCCGGAAAGTGCGCGGCGGGCCTTTTTTAAGGCGCCGGAGGGTGTGGAGCATCGGCGTGATCCGGTTTGGATCCGCGCCGAACCCCAAAAGATCCTTCAGGTGCGCTTCGTATCCGGCCAGGATATCCAGCAGCAGGTCCACCGTGCCGGAAAGGGCGGTGAGGAAGGCCTTCTGATCAAAAGTGAGCGCGGGATCCTCCGCCCGGGCGAGCACTTCGTTTTTCAGCCCCGGCAGCCCCAGGCGGATGAGCTTGTCGTAGTCCAGCTGGGAGAACACCAGCCGGTAGAGGCCGAAGATCACGCCGGAGTCGTTCGCCCACAGGTCGCTGGGCATCTCCCGGCGCATCTCATCGTCGAACTTCGAGCGCGTTTTAAAATTCACGTTCTCCTTCTCCCAGAAGGCGATCAGGTCCGCGATCCTCTCCCTGTTTTCTTTCGTCTGATCCGGCCGGTCCATCACCCGCCTTAAACGGAACAGGTCCGCGTAGAAGGACACGTTGTCCAGCCCGTCCCCGTCGTCGTTCCAGTAGCTGGGGGCCACGCCCAGGGGCCGGAACACCCGGCGGCCCACGAACAGATCCCCTTCCCGCACCGGGGCGGCCGCCGCCGGCAGCGCGACCCTGAGGCACTCGAGCTCCCTTAAAGGCAGGGGGCTGCCGGTGTATTTTTTGTACACCTCGGTATATTTGAACTCCGTGTCCAGGCTGTTTTCAAGGTGCTCATCGTCCCAGGCGAAATATCCTCTCATGGCGCGTCCCTCCCGATACCGGAACCGTCCGTGCGCGGAAATA
>CADCQZ010000490.1 GCA_902803675.1 uncultured Eubacteriales bacterium | reverse complement strand
TTCCTTCAAACCTTCCACGGCGGCGCTGGCGGCGTCCTCGATGCCCTTCTTGAGCACCATGGGATTCGCGCCGGCCGCCAGGTTCTTCAGGCCCTCACGCACGATGGCCTGAGCCAGAAGGGTGGCGGTGGTGGTGCCGTCGCCGGCGATATCGTTCGTCTTGGTGGCGACTTCCTTGATCAGCTGAGCGCCCATGTTCTCAAAAGCGTCCTCCAGCTCGATCTCCTTGGCGATGGTCACACCGTCGTTGGTGATGAGGGGAGAGCCGTATTTCTTGTCGAGCACCACATTGCGGCCTTTCGGGCCCAGGGTGATCTTGACGGTATTCGCCAGGGCATTGATGCCGCGTTCCAGCGCGCGGCGCGCGTCTTCACCGTATTTCAGCTGCTTAGCCATGATATAGTTCCTCCTTTTGATTATTCAACGACCGCAAGGATATCGCTCTGACGGACCAGGATCATTTCCTCACCGTCCAGCTTGACCTCGGTGCCGGCATATTTGCTGTAAATGACCTTCTGGCCGACTTTGACTTCCATCTTGATCTCTTTGCCGTCCACCATGCCGCCCGGACCGACAGCCAGGACTTCAGCCATCTGGGGCTTTTCCTTGGCAGAACCCGGCAGAACGATGCCGCTCTTCGTGGTCTCTTCGCTTTCCACGTTCCTGATCACAACACGGTCGCCCAAAGGCTTGACTTTCATGAATGATTCCTCCTTGACAGCTCTTTGTTTTCAGTGTGTTAGCACTCGCCGCAGGTGAGTGCTAACATCAACGGTCATAATATACCGCATTTTCCGATATCTTGCAAGCCCTTTTTTGCCGATTTGGCGTTAAAATTTTCGGTTTTATCGTGTCACGGGGGACCTCTGCCCGGCCACGCCGACTCAAACAGCCGTTTTTTTCCTTTTTTACAGCTTTGAGCCTTTTTATCCGGCCGCGGTCAATGTATAATGGATACACTACTTTCAATGCATCGGCTCTCAGCCGGGAGGCGTCATGGATATCACGGACAGGCTGCTTGATTGGTACGACAAAAACAGGAGAGACTTTCCCTTCCGCGGCACTTCCGATCCCTACAGGGTATGGGTCAGTGAGATCATGCTGCAGCAGACCGGTACCGAAACGGTGAAGCCCTATTATATCCGGTTCATCGCCAGATACCCGACTCTCCCCTCCCTGGCCCGGGCCGACGAGGATGACGTGATGAAAATGTGGGAAGGGCTGGGATACTACAGCCGGGCGCGCAACCTGCTCGCCTGCGCGCGCGTGATCGAAAACGAGCGCGGCGGGGAATTCCCCCGCACCGCCGCGGAACTGGCGCAGCTGCCCGGCATCGGCGCGTACACTGCGGCCGCTGTGGCCAGCATCGCCTTCGGGGAGAGGATCCCCGCCATGGACGGCAATCTGAAGCGCGTTTTCGCGCGGCTCTACCGGATCCGGGACAGCATCGACAGGCCCGATACCGCCCGCAGGCTCTATGATCTCGCCCTTGAAAGCATACCGGCGGACCGGCCCGGGGACATGAACCAGGCCCTGATGGACCTGGGAGCCACCCTGTGCGTGCCGGGCACCCCGGACTGCCCGCGCTGCCCGCTGAAGTCATCCTGCCTGGCCGGGGACGAAGCGGCGGTCCTGCCCGTCCGCGACAAAAAGAAGCCCCAGATCACGGAAGCTCTCTGGGTGTGCCTGTGCACCCTTCCCGACGGACGCATCGCCGTCACGCGCCGGGAAAAGGGCCTGCTCCGGGGGCTGTACCTGTTCCCGGTGTCCCCGCGCAGCGGGGAAGCCGCCCCGCCGGCGGAAGAGGGCCAGACCGGCTGCAGCGTGCTTGCGGCCGCGCGGCACGTATTCACCCACCGCATATGGGAAATGACCGTGTGCCATACGCCCTATGACAGGGAGCGCGCCGCCGTCCGGGGGCAGAAGGTGATCTGGGTACCGACGGATGAGCTGGATGCCCTGGCCTTTCCGGGCGCCATGCGCGTGCCCCTGAAGGAAGCCGTCCGGCTCGGGGCCCCGACCAAGGAGGATCGACATGAAGGATGACCACAAGATCAGATTTTTCCGTCAGCACAGCCTGGAGACCTGCGGGATCAGCTGTATCCTGATGGTGCTGGATCATTACAGGAAAGTGAAATACCCCACGGCCCGTCAGGAACTCAGGCTGTACGCGCTGTACCGCTGCAAAGCCTTCAAGGGCACGCTGGCGGCGGCCATCGCGGACTGTCTGTCCCGCAACGGCCTTGAGACCGAGATATATCATTCTTCCGACACATACCTGGACGATCGGGACGGATACTATCCGGAGCCCCTCTACCGGGCGATCCTGGAGGAATATACAG
>CADCQZ010000489.1 GCA_902803675.1 uncultured Eubacteriales bacterium | reverse complement strand
GGGATCCCGCTTTTCTTCCCGGAAATAATTCTGGCAGAAAGCGATATCGTCCGCGTCCATGGCCCGGCCGTAGTCCCTGACGAAGCCTTCCAGCTCCGCCCTGGAAAGAGCGGTGAAGCCCGTCAGTGTCCTGACCGAGGTGGGGATATCGTACTCCGCCCGCAGGGTCTGAGGCATCTCAAGAGACGCCTCCCGGGCCTCCACGGGGTTGATGACGTATTTTTTGATCTCCTTCAGATCCTTTTCCGAGACGCTGCCGTACAGGGCGTACACCTTCGCGCTGCGGATCAGCGGGCGCTCGCCCCGGGAGATGATCTGGATGCACTGGGCGGCGGAATCGGCCCGCTGGTCGAACTGCCCGGGCAGGTACTCCACCGCGAACACCGTCGCGCCCGTCAGGTCCGGGCGCTCCGAGGCGATATCCACCTGGGGCTCGGAGAACACGGTCTTCACCGCGTGATCGAACAGCTCCCGGCTGATGCCCTCCGCGTCGTAGCGGTTGAGGACGCGCAGGCCTTTAAGGCCCCCGATCCCCAGCAGGGACCTAAGATCATTCAGCAGGGATCCGGCCTCATTGGCCAGCTCCTTTTTCTTTTCCACATAGATCCGATAGACCATTTTATCTCTCCCCCGCCTTCAGCGCCCGCGCGCCGATGTCTTTGCGCCAGAACGCGTTGTCAAAGCGCACCCGGCACACCCTGTCGTAAGCCGTAAAGAGGGCGTCCTTCAGGGTATCCCCCACGGCGGTCACGCCCAGCACCCGGCCGCCGGAAGTCAGGAGCCTGTCCCCGTCCGCTTTCGCCCCCGCCACCACGATGTGGGGCCAGAGGTCCTCCGGCACGGTGATCTCAAAGCCTTTCTCGTATTTGACCGGATACCCCTTGCTGGCCATGATGACGCAGGCGGCGGCGCCGGAGGAAAACTCCACCGGCACGTCCTTCAGGGTACCGTTCGTCACCGCGCGCATGACGGTCAGAAGATCGCTCTTCATCAGGGGCAGCACCACCTGGGTCTCCGGGTCGCCGAAACGGCAGTTGTACTCGATCACCCTGGGGCCCTTTTCCGTGATCATCAGGCCGAAGTACAGGCAGCCCTTGAAGGGCCGCCCCTCCGCCTTCATGGCGCGGATGGTGGGCAGGAAGATCTCCCGCATGCACCTGTCCGCCACTTCGGGCGTGTAGTACGGGTTCGGGGCCACGGTGCCCATGCCGCCGGTGTTGAGGCCGGTGTCACCGTCCCCCGCCCGCTTGTGATCCATGGAGGACACCATGGGCCGGACGGTCTCACCGTCGGTAAAGGCCAGCACGCTCACCTCGGGCCCCTCAAGGAACTCCGCGATGACCACCCGCTCCCCGCTCTTGCCGAAGCGGCCGCCCTTCATCATGGAGATGACAGCTTCCCGGGCCTCGTCCCGGGACTGGGCGATGATGACGCCCTTGCCCAGGGCCAGGCCGTCGGCCTTGACCACCACGGGCACGGGAGCCGCGGAGATATACTCCAGAGCCTTGTCCGCGTCATCGAAAGTCTCGTACGCCGCGGTGGGGATCGCGTATTTCTTCATCAGGTCCTTGGCGAACACCTTGCTGCCCTCGATGATCGCCGCGTTCGCTCTGGGCCCGAAACAGGGCACGCCGGCCGCCTCCAGGGCGTCCACGCAGCCCATGACCAGGGGGTCGTCCGGGGCCACCACCGCGTAATCCACGTGATTTTCCACGGCGAAACGCGTGATCCCGGGGATATCCGTCGCGGCGATGTCCACGCACAGGGCGTCCCGGGCGATGCCGCCGTTGCCCGGCAGGGCCCAGATCGTTTCCGCCTCCGGGTTCTCCTTCAGCTTTCTGATGATGGCGTGCTCCCGCCCGCCGCCGCCGACGACCAGTATCTTCATACAGCGCTCCTTTAACAGATCAGTGATGGAAAAGCCTCATGCCGGTGAAGGCCATGACGATGCCGTACCGGTCGCAGGTCTCGATGACCGCGTCGTCCCGGATGGAGCCGCCGGGCTCGGCGATGTACTTGACGCCGCTCCTGTAGGCGCGCTCGATATTGTCGGAGAAGGGGAAGAACGCGTCGGAGCCCAGGGCCACGCCGCTCACCGTATCCAGG
>CADCQZ010000488.1 GCA_902803675.1 uncultured Eubacteriales bacterium | reverse complement strand
GTCACGGTGCACTCCTCAGCGTCGAAGGCGGCGTCGGAGGTGGCCAGGGAGTCATTCACAAACACGCCGGGGAAGATGTCGAAGGGCACATGGGACTCTTCTTCCTTGCACTGCACGATGTCGCCGGAGATCTCGTCGTTCTCGAAGGCGGCCTCACCCTCGCTGTTGCGGAAGTAGCCCAAGTCCACCAGGTTGCCCCAGTTCTCGGCGAATTTCACATCGGCGGGGAAGGCCAGCACGACCGTGTCTCCGTCCTGGGTGTAGGTGCCGGTGAAGGTGTAGCTGATCAGCATGCCGGGATCCTCTTCGGTGCCGGAGATCAGTTCTTTCACATAAACATAGGAACCGTCATCGTTCAGGGTCAGGGTGTTGACTTCCTTGGCGCCCAGGGCGGTGACAAAGCCGTTGTGGAAAGTGTTGGAGGTGAGCTCGTCGGTGGTGAATTCCTTCACGTAGACGTTCTCGGCGCAGGCAAGGGTCAGGGAAGCGCACAGGGCCACGGCCAGGATCAGGGCGATCAGTTTTTTCATGGGATCTTCCTCCTTTAACATTTGACGGGCTTGGGTCCGTCTGACATGTGCAGGATAGCGGACCGCCGGGACGCGCACAACAAATTCGGCGTAACCTGTGAGATTCCGGGCGTAAGCTAAAACCTCGGCAAAAACAGACCGCTGCCCTTGACCGGAAAAGAGCGGTGTGCCATAATGCACACAGACCGTCATAATCAGGAATGGGTTTTTCCTTCGGCCCATCGACATGAGGGAGACTTAAATGAGCGCGTGGCTGTCAGATCTGCTGGGCGATTACGCCTATCGGTTCTATACGGTTTTTTCGGATCAGATCCAGTTTATCCTGGCGACCTGCTTTTTCTGCTGGGGGCTCAGGCGCAGGCGTTTTTTCCCTCTGCGTGTACTGCTCGGCTCCATGGCAGTCACGGGGATCCTGGCCCTTGCCGTCTGGCTTCGAACGGCTTCGGACACCCTGGCCGTGAGGATGCTGTTCACTTTTCTGCAGTATTCGACCATCCTGCCGGTACTGCTGATGTGCTATGACGAGGACTGGACGCTGCTCCTGAAGAGCTGGTGCAGCATCATTGCCGTGAAGGAGATCGCCGGAGGCGTCTACCCGGTGCTGCAGTTCGTCCTGGGATATGACCCCCATCAGACACTGCAGCTTCTGCCCCTGGATCCGGTGCGGTTCCAGGATCTGCACTGGCTGATCTATTTCGCGGTCCACGCCCTGATCTGCTATGCCGCCTGGCGGGCCGTACGCGGCGGTCAGGGCCGGGAGGCGATCGACCGTGCTTCCCGGAAGAACGCGGTGCTGCTTTCCTGTATCACACTGATATTGATGAGCGTCATGAGCTCGATCACCAATCATTATCGGGACGAGAGCCTGGTGCTGTACATCTGTACCCGGGTATTCGTGATGACACTGGCGGCCTTCATCCTGGCCCAGTACGCCGGCCTGGAGTTCCGCAGCCGCACCCGGGCGGACATGGCCATGATGGAGCAGATCCTGTCCGAGGAGCGCAAGCAGTTCGCCCAAATGAAGGAGAATATCGACATCATCAATATGCGCTGCCACGACCTGAAACACCAGTTGGAGGATTTCGCCGGGAGGCTCACGGACCGGGAGATCGCGGAGCTGCAGGAGGCCATGGAGATCTACGACAGCAATATCCGCACGGGCAACGAGGCCCTGGACACGGTGCTGTACATCCACCAGCTCACCTGCCGGAAGGAGGGCGTCATCCTCACCTGCCTGGCGGACGGGGAGGCCCTCTCCTTCATGCGGACCCGTCACGTGTACGCCCTGTTCAACAACGCCATCGGCAACGCCCTGGAGGCAGTGCGGAAGGTGTCCGATCCCGGGAAGCGGGTCATCGGCCTGACCGTGGAGAGGGCGGACGGAAACGTGGAGATCGAGGTCACCAATTACTATGAGGGCCCGCTCCGGACAGACGATGACGGAAACCTGCCCAGGACCACCAAGACAGACAGCAGCCATCACGGTTTCGGAACCATGAGCATGCGCTACATCGCCGAACAGTACCGCGGCAGCCTCAGCCTTGAAGCCCGCCGCGGGATCTACACCCTGCACGTCTCCATCCCGCTGCCCAAAGAAAAGGCCGGAGAAAAAAGCTGAATCCGCGAATGAATCCTGACAGTTTACGCTGCCCAGCTTGGCAATGCCGGCTTTTTGCGCTATCTTCATCACGGCATTGACAGCGTAACGCACGGGGAGGTGGAACAGCCATGGCCATACGGGTCGGCATCGTGGAAGACGAGCCGCAGGCCGCGCAGACACTGCAGCGGTATCTGGAACGCTTCTCCAAAGAGAACGGAACGCAATTCCATATTCGTGTCTACGACAACCCCATCAACCTGCTGGAGAACTATCCGGCGGATCTCGATCTGATATACATGGACATCCAGATGCCCATGATGAACGGCATGGAGGCAGCCCGGCGCCTGCGCACCCTGGACGAGAAGGTGCTGCTGGTATTCGTCACCAGCCTGACTCAGTACGCCATTGCCGGCTACAGCGTGTCCGCCCTGGACTATATCGTGAAGCCGGTCAATTACTATGACTTTGCCCTGAAACTCACCCGGGCCCTGAAGCGGGTAGACAGCGTGCGCATCAATGTGCTGTCCATCTCCACTCAGGCCGGCACCACACGGGTGGACCTGGACGACATCACCTATGTGGAGGTCCAGAACCATCAGCTGACCTACCACACGGTGGAAGGCACCTACTGCCAGTACGGCTCCATCGGTTCCCTGGCGAAGGAACTGGCGGACAAGGGCTTTGCCCAGTGCAACAGCTGCTACCTGGTGAACCTGCAGCATGTACGGGATGTCTCCGGCTACATGCTCCGTCTGTCCGACGGCAGCGAGCTGAAGATCAGCCAGCCGCGAAAGAAAGCCTTCACGGAGATCTTCCGCGCGTACCGGGCCGGACAGCAGAAAGATATGTGAACGGAGGCGCGGAATGGACCTTTCGAGCAATACATCACGCCTGATCCTGGCTGCCGTCCTTACGGCAGTCCTCTTTTTGGCTCCTTTGTCAGATGCGAAGGCGGACACGCCCGGGGCAGTCAAGGCAGGAGATATCCTCTGTTTCGGCACTCCGGACGAGGGATGCGGCTTTGACGGGCGGTGGCTGGTGCTGGACAGTGAGCACACGAACACGGGAGATGACGGATGGTTCGCCGTTTCCCTGAGCCTGATCGGCAATGAGCAGGGACAGCCGCTGATCTTCCGGGACATCGGGGATGTGACGGTCTCCTTCTCCGACCGGGGTCAAACCTGGGCGGCAGCCCATCCCGGGGCCACGGATTATCAGAGCAGTGACATCAAACAGTGGTGCGAAGCCTTCCTGGACGGCCATTTCACCGCGGCGGAGCAGGACGCCCTGCTGCCGGCGTACAAGTCCGATGACGGCATCGCCATCCCGGGGTTCGGTATCCCCCTGCCCGGCGCGGCGGCCGGCACCGTGGACTTCGATCCCGTGGAGGGGATCCTTGACGGGGACAGGCTCTTTCTCCTCTCGGCGGAGGAGGCGGCAAACGGGGAATACGGCTTCACAGACAACCGCTCCCGGGTCGCGCTGTACAAAGGCAAGGCCGCGGGCTACTGGCTGCGGTCTCCCCACATCCCCACATTTCCCCTGGACGTGGGTTTCGTCTTCTCCTTCGGCGCGGTCATGGACTACCCCGTCAACGGAAAAACCATGTTTTCCATGGATACTTACTCCCGCCCGGCCTGCTGCCCGGACCCGGGAAAGGTCACAGACCTGGAGAAGCTCTCCGAAAACGGGGATATCACTGTCTGGCGCGTCACGTTTGAGGGCGATCAGCCGAATGACCGGACGTATGATCTCAGCCTTCCCGTGATCGGAAGCGTACCTGACATCCAGCGGATCATCTCGATCGCCCTGCCGGCAGCTGCGGCAGTGGTCCTTATCCTGATCGCGATCTTGACTGTTTTGATCGTCCGGCACATCAAAAAGAAAAGAATGAAGACCCGCTGAAAGCGGTATAAGAATGACGGATC
>CADCQZ010000487.1 GCA_902803675.1 uncultured Eubacteriales bacterium | reverse complement strand
GCCTGCCAGCCCCTCCCCGCCCGTGATGCTGTCCACATATTCCAGGTTGACCAGGCTGCATTTGCTGCAGCGGAAAAAGCCCGCGTCCTCCAGCTGGCTCTCCACATCCGACAGCGCGCCCTTGCTGTGCACATCCCCCTGCAGGGTATGATACACCAGGTCATGGTTCTGCACTTCCACCCAGGTGATCTGGGACGCCCGCAGCTTTTTCATCCCGGAATGCACCGGCACCATCAGATATTTTTCCGTGCGCTTGCGCATGCGTGCCACAGCCCGCTGGATGCGCTGGGAAAAAGAAAAGTAGCTGACCGGTTTGAGCACATAATCCAGAGCGTCCACCGTGTAGCCCTTCATAACGAACTGCGGCATATTGGTGATGAAGATCATCACCACTTCCTCATCCACTTTGCGGATACGCTCTGCCGCGCTCATGCCGTCCATCACCGGCATTTCGATATCCATCAGGATGATGTCATAGCGCGCGGAATAATTCTCCGTGATCTCATCCCCGTCGGAAAACACGGATATCTGAAAACTTTCGCCTGTTTCTTTTTCATACTGCGCCAGGTAATCCTTTAGCTGGCGCCGATACGACTCGTCGTCTTCCACCAGAGCGACGCGGATCATGCTTCATCACCTCCGCGGGATCCGTTTGAGAAAAAGTATATCATCTCGATCCGCATTCAGCAAGCCCGCGGCGTCCTCTTTCAGGGCTTTATGAGCCGTAAAGATCGGTCAGCGCCCGCAGGATCCTGTCCATATGGAGACGCACCCCTTCGTCGGACAGATGGTTGTCGATGAGGTAACACTGCCACCCGGGATACAGGCTGTCCTCGATGGACAGAAGGAACTTTACGGGCAAAAGCTCCCTCAGATACGCATCCAGCGCCTGCCGGGCGTCATAAGTGCTTTCTTCCGTCAGGGCGGAATGATTCCTTGGCGCGTAGGCGAAGAGCACTTCCACCCCCCGCACCTGAAACTCGTTATAGACCTGCCTGAGCGCGGTCACGGTCTCAGGCGGGAACGACGCGGCCGTATAATCCGCCCGGTAGGTCTGCAGCAGTTCATCCCTGTCCCCGTTGGGCCGGGGCAGGGTGTAATCCCCGTATCGGTTATAAGTCGGGGCCGGTACCGCGCTGCCGTCATCGTCATACCGGCGGGGCGTTTCCTCATACCGGTGCGCGGTCATCATGCGGCGCGCGTGGAGGAAATCGGACAGGCTGGAAAACACCTGACTGTACTCTCTCAGATCCAGCAGGGACACACAGGCCCAGTCGGCCTCGGCCATGTTCCAGAACCTCTCATCCAGGGCATCGGACTCACAGAACTGGGTCCTGACCGTGTCGAATTCCGGCGCGGAGATGAGGATATCGCCCGGGCCCATGAAGCATTCCATGAGGCGGTACTGGGGCAGCATGTTCGTATAGGCGTATACCCCCATATTCACCGGAGTGAAGGACGGGAAAGCCGCCTGAAGCTTCTCACTGTCATAGGCGTATCTCGTGGCGCTCCCCCCCGCCAGGACGATCTTGGGCACTTCCGAGTGCAGGCGCAGCCAGTCGAGCTTGTCGGCGAAGGCGCCGAAATAGCTGACGGAATAGCGCGGCGACGTGGCGGCGCCGATATGCAGTGTCTTCAGATCCCGGCAGGACGCGAAAGACTCTTCATAAACATAGTAGAGGCTGTCGTAGAGCCAGAGCTCCTGTAAACCGCTGCCAGAAAACGCGCCCTGCTCGACGGCGAACAGCGTGGGCGGCAGGACCGCCGTGATGATCTGCGATCCCCTGAACGCGTCCTTCACGATACGCCTGACAGGCAGGCCTCCCAGCATATCCGGCAGCGCCAGCACGCTTCCCGATCCCGTCCGGCCGGTCACCCAGGCCTCGCCGTTCTTTTCCTCCCAGAGGAGTTCCGTTTCCGGCGTCTGAGGGAGCCATTTCATGTACAGCGTTTTCCCGTCCGCGCTGTCGGTACGGCTGCCAAAGGGGATATCCTCCCCGGTACCGTCCGGGGACGTATTCCAGCACAGAGGCACATGGCCTTCCCGCCTGAACAGATTCTGTCCCAAAGGCGTATTGGTGCGCAGATGGGATGCCGAGACCGGGAAGGACACGATCGTTCCCGTCCCGTCGACATTCACCCCCCCGTTGGCGTCCGCGATCATGACCTGTGAAACAGGCTGTTCCTCCGCCGGAGGAGGAGACGGCAGCTCTTCCGTCTCTCCTGCCGGCCGGATACGGGCGGCATGAAGGCTCCAGAAATAACCGGTCTGATACAGGCTGTAGGACGAAGCGGGGACCCGGACCAGAGCGCCGGTCCCCTCGAGCAGGCCCTCCCCCACG
>CADCQZ010000486.1 GCA_902803675.1 uncultured Eubacteriales bacterium | reverse complement strand
TCCCCGGGCATCGACCGCGTCCTCAAGTTTGAGAGCGACATCCTCGCCCATATCGGCTCCCGCGTGGAGGTCCGCCTTTACGAGCCGCTTCTGGGCGGCAGGACGCACCAGGGCAGCCTCAGGGAGATGGCTGACGAGGTGGTGATCGCCAGGGGAGACGAGGAACTCCGCTTCCCGGCGGCGAAGGTGGCCCAGGTCAGGCTCGTGCCGGATCTGAGCGCTCTGGAAGATGAAGGAACGGACGCCGTCGAACTGTATGATGATGATAATGAAGGAGGCTTGAACTGATGGCACATAAATCTGAGATCTACGACGCGATCGAGAAGCTCGCGGAAGCGAAAGGCGTGGACGTCGGTATCGTGATCGAGGCCGTGGAGGACGGCTTCAAATCCGCTTATAAGAAATATATCAGGCGCAACCAGGTGCCCACCAATATCTCGGTGGCCGTTACCCGGGAACACGACATCCAGGTCCTGGCGCGCAAGGTGGTCTCCGAGGAGATCACGGATGATCTGATGCAGATCAGCCTCGAGGAGGCCCGCAAGTTCTCTCCCGAGTATCAGCTGGGGGACATCCTGGAGATCGACGTGACTCCCAGGGATTTCGGCCGTGTCGCCGCCCAGAACGCCAAGCAGGTCTTCATGCAGAGGCTCCGGGTGATGGAGCGCAACAAGATCGCCGATGAATACGCCGACAAGGAAAACGAGATCCTGACGGCCATCGTCGAGAAGGTCGAGCCGCGCGCGGTCTATGTCGAGCTCGGACGCACCCAGGGCGTTCTGCCCGCCAGCGAGTTCATGCCCGGCGAGCACTATACCCCCGGCGATCACATCAAAGTGTACGTGCTGCAGGTCAACAGGACGCCCAAGGACGCTTCCGGGCTGCCCCAGGTGACGGTCAGCCGGATCCATCAGGGCCTGGTCAAGCGTCTGTTCGAGATCGAGGTGCCCGAGATCCAGCAGGGCATTGTGCAGATCAAGTCCATCGCCAGGGAAGCGGGCAGCCGCACCAAGATGGCTGTCTACTCCACGGATGTGTCCGTCGATCCGGTCGGCGCCTGCGTAGGCCCCCGGGGCACGCGTGTGGACAAGGTCGTGGAAGAGCTCAAAAACGAGAAGATCGATATCATCAAGTGGTCCGACGACGCCGCGGAGTTCGTGGCCAACGCCCTGAACCCCGCCCATGTGGTGAGCGTGTACGCTACCGATAAAGAAAAGATCTGCCGCGTGGTGGTGCCGGATTCCCAGCTGAGCCTCGCTATCGGCAAGGAAGGGCAGAACGCGCGTCTGGCGGCCAAGCTCACCGGCTGGAAGATCGACATCAAGAGCGAGTCCCAGGTCAACGAGCTCCTGGGCAGGACCGGGATGCAGATCCAGCAGGGGCACGGCAACGTGATCGCCGACGAGTTTGAGGACTATGAATCTTTCCAGGTGGATGACGACGAGATCATGTGATCCCGGAGGACGGCTGAATGAAAACGCGTAAGGTGCCCATGCGGATGTGCCTGGGATGCCGTGAGATGTTCCCCAAGAAGGAGCTCATCCGGGTGGTGCATTCACCGGACGGTGAAGTCAGGCTGGACCTGACAGGCAGGATGCCCGGGCGCGGCGCGTATCTGTGCAGGCGGGAGGAATGCCTTCTGAAGGCCCTGAAACAAAAGCAGATCGAGAGGGCTTTCGGCTGCCAGGTGTCCGAGGATACGAAGGCTTCACTGACGCAGAGCATCCGGGAGGCCGGCGATGGGGTCTGACAGGCTGCCCGGGCTGCTGGGCCTGGCGAGGCGTGCGGGGCTGACCGTGACCGGCACGGACGCGGTGCTCTCAAGGATCAGGCGGAAGGACGCCCGATGCGTCCTGATCGACTCCGGCGCGTCGGAGAACACGCGCAAGAAGCTGACCGATTCGTGCCATTCCTATGGGATACGGCATTTTATCGTGGAGGAAGAGCTTCTGGACAGGGCCTGCGGTCTGAGCGACGGCAAGTGCCTGGTACTTTTGAAGGGAACACTGACGGATGAGATCATCCGGCTCATTGTGGATAAGGATAACGATCCTGTTGATTAATGGAGGGCGGTTGTTGAATGGCCAACTCAAAACGAACTGACAGCGTGAGACTGATCGAGGAGAAGAGCACGGCAGTCCTGTCTTCGATCGAAAAGGTCAAGGCAGACCTTGAGATGTTCCTTTCTTCACTGCGTCTGCGTGAAGCGGCGCTGCGGAAAAAGGAAGAAGACGAAAGGCAGAAGGAGCTCCTTCGCGAAAGGCAGGCGCAGGCGAGCAGACAGCTCAAGGCCTGGACCATGCCGGACGATGAGGAAGAGCGCGCCGGCGGCGATGACAGCACTGCTCCCGAACCTGAAGCTCCCGCGGCTGAAGCCGCCGCTCCGGCCGTGAAAGATCAGCCTTCCGAACCGGTGCCGGTGAAGGAAGAAGTCAAGCCCGCCGAGATCAGGGAGCCCGAGGCTGTGAAAGAGCCCGCGGCGCGGCCCGTTGAGGCCGAAAAGCCTTCCGCGGCGCCTGTGGCCGATACGGCTCAGAGCGCTGCTCCTTCCAAGGCTGCTCCGGCCGAGGCCGAAAAGCCCGCCGAGGAAAAAACGGAAAAGCCGGCCGTGCAGGCCGAGAAGCCCGCCGCGCCGGAAAAACCGGCCGCGCAGGACGTGCCTGCCGTACAGGACAAGCCCGCTGCCGCGGCGCCTCAGCCCCAGCCGGCCGCCCCTGCCCGTCCTCCGGTCCAGCCGGCCGCGGCGCCCGCCCGTCCGGCGGGCCAGCCCGCCGCCGCGGCGAACCGTCCCCAGGGCCAGCCGGGCGCTTACGCCAACCGCCCCCAGGGCCAGCCGGGCGCCTATCCCAACCGTCCGCAGGGCCAGCCGGGCACTTATCCCAATCGTCCCCAGGGCGCCTATCCCAACCGTCCCCAGGGCCAGGGCAATTTCGGCAATCGTCCCCAGGGACCGGGCTCTTTCGGCAATCGTCCTCAGGGTCAGGGCAATTACGGAAACCGTCCTCAGGGTCAGGGCTCTTTCGGCAGCCGTCCCGGTCCCGCGCGGCCGCCCAAGGATGAGCTGATCCCGGCGGAGCAGAAGCAGAGGGCCAGCAATTACGATCCCAACAAGAATAAATATGTCCGTCAGCATGATCCG
>CADCQZ010000485.1 GCA_902803675.1 uncultured Eubacteriales bacterium | reverse complement strand
GGATCGGTGAAGGGTTCATACCTCTGTCTGATCGCACGGAAATCGTCAGATTTTCGTGCGCGGGGCTGTGCAACAGCCCCTTATCCGGGCATCTTCGGTTTTGAAAAAATGCGCTTTCCCGGTCATCCTCAGTCCCCCAGCGACGCCTTCACGAAGCCCAGGAACAGGGGATGGGGCCTGTTGGGGCGGCTCTTGAATTCGGGATGGAACTGCACGCCCACAAAGAAAGGCTCACCCGGGATCTCCACGGTCTCCACCAGGTTCCCGTCCGGGGACAGGCCGGACAGGCACATTCCCGCGGCCGAAAGAGCGTCCCTGTACTCATTGGCGAACTCATAGCGGTGGCGGTGGCGCTCGCTGATCTCGGTTTTCCCGTAGCAGCGGGCGATCACGGTGCCCTCCCGCAGCACACAGGGGTACTTGCCCAGGCGCAGGGTGCCGCCCTTGTCGATCTCATCGAACTGCCCCGGCATAAAGTCGATCACCCTGAAGGGGGCGTTCTCATTGAATTCCCGGGAATCGGCCCCGGTCAGGCCCGCGGCGTTCCGGGCGAACTCGATCACGGCGGTCTGCATCCCCAGGCAGATCCCGAAATAAGGCACATGCCGCGTCCTGGCATACTCCGCCGTCAGGATCATGCCCTCGATGCCCCGGCTGCCGAAACCGCCCGGCACGATGAGGCCGTCCACTTTCCCGAGCACAGCGTCCGCCGTGTCCCGCGTCAGGGTCTCCGAATCGATCCAGGTGATCTCTACCTTCGCGTCCAGGGCGTACCCGGCGTGCCGCAGGGCTTCCGCCACGGACAGGTAAGCGTCGTGGAGCTGCACATATTTGCCCACCAGGCCGATCCTCACTGTCCTGTTCTGATGCCGGACGCGCTCCACCATCTCCCGCCACTCCGTCAGATCCGGTTCGGGCGCGTCGATGCCCAGTTCCCGGCACACGATGGATGACAGGCCGCTCTTTTCCAGCATCAGGGGCGCCTCGTACAGCACGGGCAGGGTCAGGTTCTCGATCACACAGTCCGGTTTCACGTTGCAGAAATGGGCGATCTTTGAAAAGATGGACTCGTCCGTGATCTTCTCGTCCACCCGCAGCACGATGATGTCGGGGGTGATGCCCATGCCCTGCAGCTCCTTGACCGAGTGCTGGGTGGGCTTGGATTTATGCTCGCCGGAAGCCTTCAGGTAGGGCACCAGGGTGACGTGGACGTACAGGGCGTTCTCCCTGCCCACCTCCAGACCCACCTGCCGGATAGCCTCGATAAAGGGCTGGCTCTCGATATCGCCGATGGTGCCGCCGATCTCCGTGATCACCACGTCCGCGTCGGTCTTCTCCCCTACCCTGAAAATAAAACGCTTGATCTCGTCGGTGATATGGGGGATGATCTGTACCGTGGACCCCAGGTATCCCCCCTGACGCTCCTTTTTGAGCACGTTGTTGAACACCTTGCCGGTGGTCAGGTTGGAGTACTTGTTCAGATCCTCATCGATGAACCGCTCGTAATGCCCCAGGTCCAGATCGGTCTCCGCGCCGTCCTCGGTGACATACACTTCCCCGTGCTGGTAGGGGCTCATGGTGCCGGGATCGATGTTGATGTAGGGATCCAGCTTCTGGGCCGCCACTTTCAGGCCCCTGGACTTCAAAAGCCGGCCCAGGCTGGCCGCCGTGATGCCCTTGCCCAGGCCCGATACCACACCGCCGGTGACAAAAATATACTTCGTCATATGTCCTCTCCCCTCAGAAAGTCGTGTACTTCCCCGGCCGCCGCCCGACCGTCGGCGATAGCGCGCACCACCAGGGACTGCCCGGTGCGCATGTCGCCCGCGGAAAACAGCCTGCCGCCCAGATGATGGCTCCCGTCCTTCATGAGCCGCCCGCGGCCGTCCGCCGCAAGGCCGAAGGAGCGCTCCGTGCCCTCATCGCAGCCGATAAATCCCGCCGCGATCAGCATAAGCCCGCAGGGCAGGGTCTTTTCGGAACCCGGCACAGGCATGTGCCTTTCGTCCAGGCTCACTGTCTCAAGCGCCGTGATCCTGTTCATCCCGTCCACAGTCACGCCTTTCACCGTGGTCCCGTAGACCCGGGGATCACGGCCCGTGACCGCGGCCGCTTCCATCTGCCCGTAATCGGTGCGCTTTACCCGGGGCCACTGAGGCCAGGGGTTGCCTTCGGGACGACGATACGGGGGCTCGGGCATC
>CADCQZ010000484.1 GCA_902803675.1 uncultured Eubacteriales bacterium | reverse complement strand
TAATCCGTGATGGCGGAGTCTTCATTGGTCTCCCAGCTGAGCACGTCCCAGTTCATGCTGGAAGTAAGGGCGCTGGTGAAATCATTGTAGGTGTACACCTTCTCATCGGTGTAATCCTTGCCCTCTTCACCGGCATACACATCGGTGGTCACAGAGCCGCCGCCCACAGAGGCCGCTTCCAGAGTGACGGCACCGGCATTGAAAGCGCGCGTGCCGACATCGTAAGAGTCAGCGGGCACAAAGCTTTCGGCCAGCGCGGAGACACAGGACAGGATCATGACCAGTGCCATCGCGAAAGATACGAGTTTCTTCATTTTCGGTTATCCTCCTCTAAAAGTATCGTTGGGCAGAGCCCATAAACGCGAACAATTATAATATCCCGCTGTAACAAAGTCAATCGATTTTTGTGCCGCGGAGCGGCATATCAAAGCGGAAAACTCAATGATTCTTGCCCTTCGCGATTGAACCCTTTCCTTTATTATGATATACTGCCCCGCGGGAGGATCATTATGGACTGGACCGCAGAACAGAGAACGGCGATAGACGCCCGCAACGACACGCTTCTTGTCAGTGCCGCCGCCGGCAGCGGCAAAACGGCCGTACTGGTGGAGCGGATCGTTTCACTTGTCCGGGAGGGCATGTCCGTCAACGAGATGCTGGTATCCACTTTTACCCGAGCCGCCGCTTCCGAGATGAAAGAGCGGATCGAAAAAAGACTCAAGTCCGACGACGATCCCCGGATACGCGAGCAGGCCCTGGAAGTCCACCAGGCACAGATATCCACCCTGCATTCTTTCTGCAAAACATTCCTGAAAGAGCATTTCGCCGCGGCGGGCATCGATCCCATGTTCCGGCTGGCTGCCGGGAGCGAGACCGATCCCCTGCGCCGCCGCGCGGTGGAGGAAGCTCTCAATGAGGCCTGGCAGAGCCACACTCAAGAGACTGATGAAGTTTTTTCCCAATTCGAATACAGCGAACTGGAGGAAATGATCCCCCAGCTGCAGCGTTTTTTGAGGAGCCTGGAAAACGGCAGGGATCCCATCGAAAAAATGGCCCGGTACGGCTTCGGAGCCGTCCTGACCGAGCTTAAGATCGAATTCCTCCGCCGGATCGACGGATCGGATTCCATCCTCGATGAAATGAGCCGTATCCTGGACGATCCGAACGGCCCGCAGCGGTACAGGAAGAACTTCGAACTCGATCGGTCGATGCGCTCGGCCATCCTGCGCGAGCCCCCCGATGAAAGGATCAAATACGCATTCACCAAGCTGACGAGCAAGCAGGCGCCGGAGGAAGAGGATCCCGAGCTGGCCCAAGCGTACAGAAAGCTCAGGGATGAATGGAAAAAAACGATCCAGGACGCGGCGGATCTTCTCCCCGTGAACGTCGCCGAAGCGGAAAAAGTCTATGACCGATCGATCAGGCTCGCGCTCTCGATCCGGGATATCGCCCTGAGCGCCTCCGAAAAATATAAAAAACTCAAACAGCAGATCAACGTCCTCGACTTCGATGATCTTGAGATCCTCACCGCCCTCGCCCTGGAGGATCCCGGTGTCCGGGCCGAAACGGCGTCAAGGTTCAAAGCCATATTCGTCGATGAGTACCAGGATATCAATCCCCTTCAGGAAAGCATCATATCCGCGCTGCATCAGCCCGGGAAAAACACCTTGTTCATGGTGGGCGACGTCAAGCAGTCCATATACCGGTTCCGTTTGGCAGACCCCAGTCTGTTTTTGCACAAACTCCGTGATTTCCCCACGAACGAAGAGTCTGTTGAGCGAAAAATACTGCTCAACCGCAATTTCCGTTCCGACGTCAACCCTCTCAACTGTATCAACCTGATCTTCCGCCACGCGATGCGTGAATATGAGACCGAGATCGAATACGACGAGGACGCGTCCCTGATCCCCGGGGACGGCGCCGATCAGGGAAGCCCGGTCGAGATCCAACTTCTGACGGCGCAGCAGGAACCCTCGGATGGGTCCGACACCGGCGAGATCCCCAAAGCCTACGAGCGGGAAGCCGTTTGGATCGCCCGGCGCATCCGTCAGCTCATGAACGAGGCGGGCGGGCACCTCCGCTACCGCGATATCGTGATCCTTCTCAGGAACGCTTCCAACCGGGCTCCCAGGATCGCCCAGATCCTCCAGGATCAGAGCATACCCGTGTTCTGCGACGTGGATTCCAGGTTCTACCAGCGGGGCGAGATCCGGGACCTGCTGCAGGTATGCAGAACGATCTGCGTACCGGAAGACGATCTTTCCTTTATCGCCACCCTGCGCTGTCCCTGCTTCGGCTTTACGTCCGATGAGCTGTCCTCCATCCGCCTGAACCGCATGAAAGGCAGCTATTTCCACGCCTTCCTCATGATGGCGGAGAATCGCAGCGCGCTCGGCCTCAGATGCGGAAAAGTTCTCGAACGCCTCAGCCGTTGGCGTTTCCTGAGCCGAAACATGCCGCTGGACGCTTTTCTGTGGCGGCTCCTGAATGAGAGCGGACTGTATATGCGCGCCGGAGCGGGCCCGCTTGGGCCTGAACGCCAGGCTTCTCTGCGCGTGTTCGTCAGCCAGGCACAGGGCGAGAACGCGTGGAAGCCCCTGATCGATTACCTGGCGGAGATCGACAATGCCGTTGTCAGCGGGGACAGGACGAGCGCCCGGGAACTGAGCGAGACCGACGACGTGGTGAGGATCATGACCCTGCACAAGTCGAAAGGGCTCCAGTTCCCCGTCGTGTTCATGATGGAGACGGCCCGGTCTTTCCGTTTCGACCGTGCGGGCATGAGCCTGATCCACAGAGACCTGGGCATGGCTGTGAGGGTCACCGATCCCGATGACCACCTCAAACTCGGCAATTACGCCATGGAAGCGATCCGCCTGAGGCTCATCAAGGAACAGCGGGCTGAGGAATGCCGCCTCATGTACGTGGGCATGACCCGGGCGCAGCACAGGCTGATCATCGTCGGCAGCCCAAAGGATCTCCCCTCTCTTCTTATAAGGTCCGCCGCTGACGCGTGGCACTGCGGGAAAGCCTCTTCCATGCTGCAGTGGATCGTGGACGCCCTGGGCCGAGAAGCATTCCGGGCGCCGGGCACCTATACAGGGCCCGGAGGCGAAGAATTCCTGATCGGGATCGAGGAAGCGCCGAACCTGCCCGCCGCCGAACAGCTGTATAACATATCGGTGCCCGAAGCGGACCTGAGGCCCTGGGATGAGAGCCGGGATGAAAGAACGCTCATGCCCGGCATCAGTCTGGAAGGCCCGACGCTCAAATCCTCCGTGACCGCGATCCTCAAGCGGCTCCGCCAGGAAGAAGACCAGAGCGAGGGACCGGCTGACAAACGCCGCGAGAT
>CADCQZ010000483.1 GCA_902803675.1 uncultured Eubacteriales bacterium | reverse complement strand
CGGTAGGATGTTTTCGTGACCGCCCTGCCGTTGACGCATACCGCCCCGTCGGCGATCCATTTCCCGATGCGGCTTCGGCTGTATCCCCTGTCCCTGACCGCTTCGGCCAGGGCCCCGTCCAGCCGGATGCCGGCGAGCTCATCGGGCAGTATCAGTTCGATCCGTTCTTCAGCCACGGCGTTCCTCCATGAGCAGTGAGATCCCCAGCAGGATCATGCCGACGACGATCATCGCGTCCGCGACGTTGAATACATAAAATCTCATAAAAAGAAGGTCGATGAAGTCCGTCACGTATCCCAGCCTCAGCCGGTCCGTCAGATTGCCGACGCCTCCGCCGATCACCATGCCCAGGCACACGCGCTGCCATTTCCCGCCGGCATGCCTTCCGAGAAAGAAGACCGCGGCCGCGAGCGCCGCCGCCCCGATCAATGTCAGCACCCAGGAGTCGGATCCGGTCAAAAGCCCCAGGGAGATCCCCCGGTTGGCCACGAAACTGATCTGAGCCACGCCCGGGATCAGGACACCGTCCGTCAGGCCGAAGAAGTATTTCGTCCCCTGGTCCAGGATGAAGACCGCGGCGGCCGTGACGATCATGATCATCATGCGCGCCTCCCGCCCTTCATGCCGCTCTTTTCTTCCTTTGAGGCCATGATCAGGCCCGCCAGAGTGAACAGCGCGTCATACACCGGCAGCAGGAATAGATCCGTCAGCGGGGCCCTGCCCGGGATGAAGGAACGGGTCCACAGCACGATCTGCTCGCTCGGGAGCAGCCTGATGACCCCGTAAAGGCCCTCGCCGAAAAGCTCCGGGGAAATGAACCAGCCCGACAGCCACATCAGGCTAAGGCCGAAAAGGATCGTGAGCGGAACGACCGATCTTCTCCTTTTAAGGGTCACGGACAGGAGCAGCGTGAGCGAGATCACGGTATCCCAGGGCAGCGCCATCCTGTAAAGGCCCGCGGCGAGAGCGCTCAGGGGCCAGAGACCGAAGATGAGAGCGGCGCTCATCCACAGGATCTGAGCGATCAGGTACATGACGACGCCCGAGAGACGGTACGCCGTATAGAACGCGGCCGGCCCCGCTTCGTTGGGCAAGAAGCGCCGAAGGAATCCCTGCCGCAGGTCCCTTATATGGAGCAGCGCGAGGCACAGCGCGAGGATCCAGCCCCAGACCATCATCAGGCAGGGATACTGCATCACCGCCGTGAACTGGTCGATCAGCTGATCCCGCGTCAAAAGGATCACCGCGGCGCATGACGAAACGAACCCCGTGATGAGAAGGGTCCTCATCAAAGGCCTGCCGGTGACCTCTTTGATCGTTCTTTTTGTCAGCAGCAGGATCTTTCTCAACGCGTCGTTCCTTTGCTCCGTCCCAGCCCGGCCATGTACGCTTCCGTCAGATCCCGCGCGCCGGTCGAAGCCAGGATCTCCTGCGACGTTCCGCACATCACGATCCCCGGCCCCGCCGCGAACAGGATCTGCCCGCCGAGCTTTTCCGCGTCCTGTACATAACGCGACGTGATCACGATCAGCGTCTTTTCCCGGATGAAAACAAGATGCTCCCAGAGCTTCATGATGGCGCTGTCGCTGAGCCCGTCCGTGGGTTCCTCAAGGAACGCCATATCCGGCATCGGCGCCAGCGCCGTCAGCACCGAGATCAGGCGCCGCTCTTCCCTGTCGAGCCGCTTCACCGCCAGGTCTTTCTCATTCGTCAGGCCGAACCGGTCGATCATCCTGTCGGCGCACAGGGCGGCCGTGGTCCGCTTCAGGCCCGCCATATCACAGCCCAGCAGGAAATGCTCCCTCACCGTCAGGTTTGAGGAGACCGCCTCGCCGGCGGGGCAGTAAGTCCTGACCGGGCGGTACCTGATCCCCTGCCGGTTATAGAAGACCACTTCCTCGCCGCACCCTGCGTATCTGCCCGCCAGCACGCGGAGCAGAGCGTTTTTGCAGCTGTAGGAATCCCCCAGGATGACGGTGCTCTCCCCCTCGCAAACGCGGAAGGAGATATCCTGAAGGACCGTTTCACCCCGATCCGTCCGGTTCAGGCGGGAAACCTCCAGCCGTGTGACCGCGCCCCGCATGCTCCCGTGGGCCTCCTCTCTCTCAAAACACCTGTGGGGAAGAATGCGCCCCACAGGTGTTTATCAGTGTTATCGGGCTTTAAACGAGCCGAACGTTTACGCCTTGCCGCTGCATCCCAGCACGTGGACGATCTTGTGGCGGACGATCTCCTTGATGGCCGTCCTGGCATCCGTCAGGTACTGGCGGGGATCGAAATGATCCGGATGCTCCGCGAAATGCTTGCGCACCATCGCGGTGAAGGCCAGGCGCAGGTCGCTGTCCACATTGATCTTGCAGACCGCCATCGACGCGGCCTTGCGCAGCTGCTCCTCGGGGATGCCGACGGCATCGGGCAGAGCGCCGCCGTTGTCGTTGATGATCTTCACGAATTCCTGGGGCACGCTGGACGCGCCGTGCAGCACGATGGGGAAGCCGGGCAGGCGCTTGCTGACCTCTTCCAGCACGTCAAAGCGCAGGGGCGGGGGCACCAGGATGCCGTCGGCGTTGCGGGTGCACTGGGCGGGGGTGAACTTGTAAGCGCCGTGGCTGGTGCCGATGGCGATGGCCAGGGAGTCGCAGCCGGTGCGG
>CADCQZ010000482.1 GCA_902803675.1 uncultured Eubacteriales bacterium | reverse complement strand
GCGGTCCAGGGTGAAGGCGGCGGAGTAGTGCCCCATGTTCTCCTGCAGGGTCTTGATGTCGTCCCCGGCGATGATGCTGTTCACCGCAAAGGTGTGGCGCAGGTCGTGCACCCGGTGATGCTCCAGGCCGGCGGCCTCCAGGATATCCTGCAGCTCCTTCCAGATCGTGGGCTGGGAATAGTGGCTGCCGTCGGCATGCGTGAAGACCAGGTTGGGGAAATCCCCTTCGTCCCACAGGTCGCCGGCGGCCTTTTTTTGCTGCTGCTGCGCCGCCTGATGGGCTCTCAGCACCTCCAGGAGGAAGGGCGCCGGGGTGATGATCCGGGTCTTGCCGTTTTTCAGGGTGCCGAAGACATATCGCTGCCCCTTCACCCGGGTCTGTACCAGCTGCTTTTCCACATGGATCACACCGTGTTCAAAATCCACGCAGTCCCAGGTGAGGCCGATGATTTCCCCCACCCGCATGCCGGTGAAGACCGCCGTCAGGAACAGGGCTTCAAATGGGCTGTCCTTCAGGGCCTTGAAGAACCGTTTCTGCTCCGGGATGTCCATCGGGGTCACCGGCTTCTCCACCACCCTCGGGAGAACACAGGCGCTGCTGGGGTTGCGCTGCAGATATTCCACCCGCACCGCCATGTCCAGGGCCCGGTGGAAGATACCGTGGATGTTTTTGATGTACTTCGGGCTGCGGTTCTCGTCCCGGAGGTGGTTGTAAAACCGCTGGATCATCGGCGTGCGGAGCCGGCTGAGGGGAACCTCGCCGAAAACCGGCTTCAGGAAGAGCCGCGTGACCGATTCATAGTTGATGTAGGTGCCCGGCTTCACATCCGCCAGGTATTCCTTCAGCCACGTGTCCAGCCATTCGCCGACGGTCATTTCCTTCGGGGTGTCAGCCGCCTCCCCGACCGGGGAAGGACCGGCAGCAGACGGACCGCCCGCCTGCTGCCCTCCCGCCTGCAGCGCCTTCATCTTTTCCCGGACTTCCTTCTGGGTCCGGCCATACACGCTTTTGCTGATCGACTTGCCCGTCATGGGATCAGTGCCCACCGTGATCCGCCCCTCCCATGTCCCGTTGCTTCTTTTTCTCATGGATCCTTCGCCGTTTGCACGTTTTCTCATCAGGAATCTCCTTTCGTAAGCCAGTCCATCAGGGAGCTCCGGGAGATCAGGATCTTCTTGCCGGCCTTGATGCTGCGAACCCTTCCGGCGCGGACGAGCTCGTACATCTTCGGCTTGCAGATTCCGACCAGCTTGGCAGCTTCCTGAACCGTCAGCGTCATTTTCGTGCCTTCGGGCGAAGAATTCTGCGGTGTGTCGTTGTCAAGGTGCTCCGGCTCCTGCTGCAGAGCCGCGGTCCCGTTCAGCCTGCGGAGGACCTCCTCCACAACCTGGCGTACCTGCTCCTCAGTATAAATCCTGTTTCCCATCATGGCAATACCCTTTCACGCTTTAAAGTCATGAACTTTGTAAACTCTTATGATCACATTGCTGCGCTGGCCGTTTTTGACAGGATAGGTGGCCTCATTTCGATACCACCCAGCGGGCTGGGTGCTTCAATATCATGCCACCCCGGCTCAGAATTCAGGCCACCTGGCTCCGGTAGTGGTCTCAAAACGAGACCAGTCACGTCGCAAATCATCGCCCCAACCCGCTGAAGAGGAGGACGACGATCCATTACGGATGCATGATTGTCAACCAGCTCGTGTCAACTGGCTCCGTAACCTTTTTCTGACGTACATGACACTGCCTCTTTCCTGTGTTATGTTTTTCTTCTCAGTTGGCAGTTGACCAGTTGACAAAGGAGACGAAAGCCTTACAGGATAAGGAGTTGCCCTGTCAACCAGAGCGTCAACGGACTCCCGGATTTCTGTCAACTGGCATCGCCAAACGGATTGCCTGCCGGGTTATCGACGATCAGAAACCCCGTCTGCTCATCCCTTGCCGGGCCATTGCTGTCAACTGGCTGAGGAGGAGCAGCCAGAGGAGGAGTCTGCGGAGGGATCCGTTCCCAGCCCCGCTGGGTGCCGTACTTCTCAAAACGCCTGGAGTTTGGGAAAGCGCGCCAGCCCTGAATGCTGCCGTTGGCAATACCAACAGTCACGATCTCAAAGATTTCCCGGGTCTCCCACTGCTTGGGTTCATCATAGGGGTGATCCAGCGC
>CADCQZ010000481.1 GCA_902803675.1 uncultured Eubacteriales bacterium | reverse complement strand
CCCAAGGTGGAGTACACATTGACGGAGCGCGGCCGGAGCCTGATGGCGGTGCTCGATCAGCTGTGCACCTGGGGGAACGAGAACCGGATGTGACGGACGCGGCCGGCGCTTTATATGTGAAGGAGCGATGAAATGATGATCATTGTGGCCAGGGATGGCAGCGGGGACTTTACCACCATCCAGGAGGCGGTGGATTCCCTGCCGGAAAAGTGTGACGGCGCCCCCAGGGAGATCCTTGTCAGGCCCGGGGAATACCGGGAGAAGGTGGTGATCCACCGGGATAACGTGCGCCTTTTTGGGGAGGACGCGCTGTCCACCGTGATCTCGTGGAACGCCTGCGCGAAGGACACCTATGAGGACGGCACGGAAAAGACCACCTTCCTGTCTGCCACGCTTATGACCACGGGGCGGGACATCGAGGTGGATGATATCACGGTGGTCAACGACGCCGGGGACGGCCGGGTGGTGGGCCAGGCCGTGGCGGTCTACGCCGCGGGGGACCGGGGCGTGTGGCGGGGATGCCGCTTCATCGCCCATCAGGACACGCTGTATGTGGGGCCCCTGCGGGATCCGGACGTGATCCGGGACATCGGGTCCCGGCGGGGATGCGCGGAAGCTCATCCCCTGGTGCAGGACGGCCCGAATACCTCGAGCCGCCAGATCTTCGAGGACTGCACGATCCGGGGGGACGTGGACTTCATCTTCGGCTGCTACCGCGCCTGGTTCGAGGGCTGCGTGCTTTTCATGAACGAGCGGGGCGGGTATTACACCGCCGCGAACACGCACCCTATGCAGCCCTTCGGCTTCGTGTTCCACCGCTGCCGCCTCACCGGGGCCTGCGCGCCCGGGGAGGGATACCTGGGGCGGCCCTGGCGAAAGGGCGCGGCCACGGTGTTCCTGGAGTGCGAAATGGATGAGCATGTGGCCCCGGAGGGCTTTTGCGACTGGGACGAGGACCGGGTGGTCACCGCCCGCTGCGGCGAGTGGCGCACCACCGGCGCCCGGGCGGACCAAAGCACGAGGCACCCTTCCCAGAAGCGCCTGACGGACGGGGAAGCGGAGGAGATAGGACGCTTATGGGCCAAAGCCTGGACACAGGGCCAGGCAATGGCCAATGAAGACGCCCGGGGCTATGACCATAGTCATGGCCAATGAAGCCGCCCGGGCGCCGTGGGCGCAATGAAGCCGCCCAAGCCCGGTCAACAGAGCCCGGGCCCGGGCTAATGAAGACGCCTGACGGCTAATGAAGACGTCCGGAGCGCAAGCCAAGGCTTGGCCCGGACTAATGAAGAAATGAGATATGGTTTTTACAGCACCTCATCCGGGCGCGGGACCGCGGCCGGGGGAGGGGCGTTTTGAGTCAGCCCTTGACTTCGCGGGGCGTTTGTGATATGTTCCAACTAGTGGAGAAGCGTTATCACGACCGGATCTCGGGGAGGGATATACGATGAAGAGCGTGAAAAGACTGGCCGCGCTGGCGGTGCTGCTGGCGCTGGTGATGAGTATGGTTCCCGTGGGATCGTTCGCCCTGGGCATCATCACGTCCAAGGTGACGATCACCGTGTCGGCGCAGGATATGAGCGCCGGGCGGGCGGTCATCCGGACGGACGTGAAAAACCCTTCCGGAAACAATATCAAGACCGCCGAATACACGCTGATGAACAGCGCGGGAAAAAAGCTGGAGACCGTGTCCAGAACTGTGGGGAAGAACAGCGCTTCCCTCTCGCTCTCCTTCAACACCGCTTCTTTCAGGACCGCGCTGGCGCCGAACACGAGGTATACCGTGGAAGTGAACCTGGTGCTCAAGGGCCTGTACCGGGACGTGACGAAGAGACTGACCTTCACCACGGGAACGGCGCCCGGCATCAGCGTCAGCGCCAAGCCCTACAGGGTCGGGCTGAAGATCAGCGGCATCAGGGTGAACTTCACCATCAGCAACCCGTCGAAGAACAGGATCAGGAGCGTTTCCTTCGCCCTTAAGGGGGAGAGCCAGGGCTGCCTGGCCGTCGTGAACAAGACCGACGCAAAAGTGACCGCGTCCGTCAGCCGGACGGGCTTTTCCGGGGCGAAGAACGTGAGCGGCACTGCGACGGTCACCATGGCTACGGGTCAAACCTATACGAAGACGTTTTCCGTGAAGACATACAAATCCTATGAGGAACTGATCGGCAGCTTCCTCAGCGACTCCCGCTGGTGCAACGGGACCTCGTGGGGACCGAACGACAAAAGCAAGT
>CADCQZ010000480.1 GCA_902803675.1 uncultured Eubacteriales bacterium | reverse complement strand
CGGTTCGATCCCAGGATATCGATCGTCTTCATCGGTCTTCTCCCTGCCGTATTATGCTTCGCCCTGCCGCGGATGGACCCATCCTTTTCCGTGTGACCGCGCAGTTCTGTGTAACCCGTCCCTCACACGCGGACGGCGACCTGACACGTATCGGTCAACGGGATATCCGCTTCGCCTCTTCCCGTTTCCATTTCGTCCAATGGAGGCCCTTCCCAAAGCCGAGTTTTTCGTAGAAGGGATCCGCACCGCCGGTCATGTGTGTGGCACCCAGGGCCTTCATCCGATGATAATGCCGGGAGAGAGCGGCGGCAGCCAGCCCGCGCCTTCGATGATCCGGGTGGGTGCACAGGGGCTCCATGTAGGCCAGCTTGTTTTCGGGCACCCACCACATGCCGGAAAAACAGACATATTCCCCGCTTTCATCCGCGATGATCACGTCATATTCATGGGTGGAATGAGGCGCGGGCGCTGTCATCGGTCCGATGACGCCCTTATAAGCCTTTGCGGGCGTCCAGTCCATGGAGCGGTCCAGCTGATCCCAGCCCTCAAAGGGGCCTTTTTCTCCATGGCCGAAGCCGTACCAGAGGAGCTTTGCCAGTTTGAAGCCATCCGCCGTGTTCGGGTCCACAAAGTGATAGCCTTCGGGCAGCGGATGATCCAGTTCGTTCCGGAAGTCAAAATAACGATCTTCATATTCCTCTGTCATGATAAAACCGCGCTTTGCCGCCGCTTCCATCAGGTATTCCTGACCGTTGAAGAGCACCAGCCTCTGCTTTCCGTTGAAATCCGGCATGGCGGAAACGGCATACTCCACCAGCTCATCCGCCAGGAAAACATACCCTCTTCGGACACTGAAGAAGATATCCGTCACAGGCGCTTCATAAAACACGAAGGCCACTGCCCTGTCCCCGTCCATCCACAGCCGGTCCAGATAGCTGTAGGACTGATCCATCCAGGAGGATACCAGGGCATACTCAAAGAACGGCGCCGCCACGCCGCTGCCCGTTTCCCTGTCATAGATGTCCGTAAGAAATCTCCAGACCAGATCCACATCCGACAAAAGCTGAAACTGCCTTGTGGTGATATTCATGCTGCCCCTCACATCGATGATTTGGAAATATGTATCTTCGGGCTGATGCCCGGAACATGAAAGCCTCGCCTCAAGCGGAGCTTTCAAACTGCCGTTCACACGGAAGACATCGTCCTTTATCTGTCCGGGGGCATCACTGTCTGATCGATCAATTGCCTGAGGGTGATGGATCCCAGGTACTCCCGCACCACTCTCTCCAGTCCCTCCCAGGCGGGCAGCGTCAGGCAGCGGCCGCATCTTGGGCAATCGTTGACGGGACTTTCAAGGCATGTCACCGCGTGGAGCGGTCCCTCCGTCACGCAAATGATCCGCCAGAGCGTGATCTCATCCGGGGATACCAGGAGCCGGTACCCGCCTTTTTTCCCGCGGCGGATGCCCAGGATGCCCGCGGCAGCGAGAGAGGCGGTGAAAGCCTCGAGATACTTCTTTGATATCTGCTGCCTTTCTGCAACGTTTTTCATGGATACATAGCCGTCTTCGCCCTGATGCATGGCGATATCCGCCAGCATGCGCGTCGCGTATCGGCCCTTCGTGGATATCAGCATTCCCCCACCTCCATCTGCCGTCTATTTTATACCCATGGGATGGCACAGTCAAAGCAATTATGATAATACCGCGGCCGATCCGATCCTCTCGGCAAAAAAACTCGACGCAGGCATTGACTTAGAGCCAATTTTATGTTTTAAAATCAAGCGGTATCGGCACAGATCGATCCATCGGGATCCGGCCGATCGACGGGAGGGAAAAATGAGATCACAAAAAGATACCTATACGCTTCCGAACGGTGTCGGGATCCCCTGTCTGGGCCTGGGCACCTGGCAGACCCCCGACGGTGAACAGGCTGTGGACGCCGTTCTTTGCGCCATCGACGCCGGTTACACCCACATCGACACCGCGCAGGCCTACGGCAATGAGGAAAGCATCGGGAAAGCGATCCGCCTGAGCGGCGCGGACAGAAAGGACCTGTTTATCACCACCAAACTTTGGAACACGAACCACACCTATGAAAAGACGCTGAGCTCCTTCAATGAATCCATGGATAAACTGGGCCTTGATTATCTGGACCTGTTCCTGATCCACTGGCCCAATCCCCTCCCCTTCCGGGACCGCTGGCAGGAAGCCAACGCCGAGAGCTGGGCAGCCATGGAAGAGCTG
>CADCQZ010000479.1 GCA_902803675.1 uncultured Eubacteriales bacterium | reverse complement strand
CTGCTTCGCGGCGCTGCGGTTCATCGAGCCTCTCAGCGGCCAGGGCTACGGTCCCATCCTGCGGAGCGGTTTCCTCAGCCGTGTGCCTTTCGGCATCCCCGGCTGGGACGAATGGTCCCTGTCCGTATGCTTCTTTGAGGGCCTTCTCCTGACGGTGCTGGCCTTCGTGCTGCTGCGCGTGCGGGCGCGCGTCCGCTTTGCCCGTCACAGTTCCCTGTTCATCCTCGCGGCGGTGTGGGCGGCCCTGTCCCAGATCATCCCCGAAAGCCTCAGGCAGGATGACGCGCTCCGGGTCTTTGTTTTCGCCAGGGTCGATCAGATGGGCTTCGTCCTGATATGGCTCCTGTGCGGTGTTTACCTGTGGTGCGCCGATAAGGATGCGCGTTCGGGCGGCGCGGTCATCGCGCGCGAAGCGGCGGTCAACCTGATCGGTATCCTGATCCTCATCGCGGCGGAATTCACTCTGGATAAGACAGACTGGTCAAAATACCTGATCTACGGGGCGATGGCACTGACCCTGATCACCATCGGCGTGACACTGTCGCGCGCAGTGATCAGATCGGAACGGGCCGCGTAAACGCTCCGTCAGTCCCGATCCCGAATATGTCATACCGGCGCCGGCACTTTGTGAGTGCCGTTTTTTTATGCCGTAAAAATGGATATCGATCGTTTACCTGTTTGATTTGGGCCCGGGATATGATATACTCTGCTGGAAGAATAAAAAGAGGAGGAACATATGCTCAATAAAGATACGGCTTTCGCGGTCATAGAAACAGCGCTGTCCACGGGCGGCGATTTTGCCGAGATCTTTCTGGAGGATCGGGTCAACGGCAGTGTGACGATGCGCTCCGGGAAGATCGAGAATCAGCAGTCCTGCCGTCTCCACGGCGCGGGCGTCAGGGTGTTCTCGGGGCTGAGTGCCGTCTATGTCTACACCAACGATACCGGCCGGGACGGCCTGATCGCGTGCGCTAAACGGGCGGCCGCGGCGGTCGCCGGTCATGAAAGGGTATCCGCGGCGCCTTTTTCTCAGCGCGCGTTGGATAACAGGCACATCATCACGATACCGCCGTTTTCCGTGACCGCTCAAAGGAAAGCGGAAAAGCTCCGGGCCGCGGACGCCGCGCTGAGGATGTATCCGGAGATCGTGCAGGCGATGATCTCCTATAACGACAGTGAACAGAACGTGTGGATCTGCAACTCGGAGGGGCTCTTTGCCCATGATAAACGCGTGTACAGCCGCTTCTCCGTGAACGCGATCGCGTCCAACGGGACCGAAAATCAGTCCGGCCGTGTATCTCCCGGCGCCATGCAGGGGTTTGAGCTTTTCGACCGGGATGTGGATCCGGAGATGTGCGCCCATCAGGCGGCCAAAATAGCGGTGACCATGCTGCACGCGCCCGCGTGCCCGGCAGGCCGGATGCCCGTGGTGATCGACGGCGGGTTCGGCGGCGTGATCTTCCATGAAGCCTGCGGCCACAGCCTGGAGGCGACCAGCGTCGCGCCCGGCCTGAGCGAGTTCTCCGGTAAACTGGGCACGAAGATCGCGTCCGAAAAGGTGACGGCGGTCGATGACGGCACGATCCCCAACGCCTGGGGCAGCGAGAACATCGATGATGAGGGCACGCCGCCCACCAGACTCGTGCTGATCGAGAACGGCATCCTTAAAAACTATATGATCGATAAGCTGAATGCCAGGAAGATGGGCATGCCCGTGACCGGTTCCGGGCGCAGGCAGGGCTACATGTTCGCGCCCACATCCCGCATGCGCAACACCTATATCGCGGCCGGGGATGACGGTGAGGCCGAGATGATCGCCACCATGGGCGACGGGCTTTACGCCCGGTCCATGGGCGGCGGCTCCGTGGATCCCTCCACGGGCAAATTCAATTTCGCCGTGGATGAGGGCTACCTGGTCAAGGACGGGAAGATCGCCCATCCCGTCAGGGGCGCGTCCCTGATCGGCCGGGGCAGCGAGATCCTGATGAAGATCGACCGGGTGGGCCGTGATATGCGCATGGCTCAGGGCATGTGCGGATCCCTGTCCGGGAGCGTGCCCACCAATGTGGGCCAGCCGATGATCCGTCTCACCAGCCTCACCGTGGGCGGCGCCAGATGAGCCGATATTATTCGATAAAGGAGAACAGCGTATGGAAGGATATATAAAGCGCGTCCTTGAGGCGGCAGCCTTGAAAGGGATCGAGCCCGCTGAGGTGTATATGGCCGGACGGGACTCGTTCCGCGCGATGTGTCAGAAGGGCGTTATTTCAAACTATTCCGTCAGCGCCACCCACGGGCTGTGCCTGCGGGGCATTTATCAGGGCAGGATGGGATACGCGTCCACGGAAGCCTTTGACGAGGAGAGCATCCCCTGGCTGGTGGAGCGTGTCATGGAAAGCGCCCGGCTCAATGAGGATACGGAGCAGGCCGAGATCTACCCCGGGGACGGAGAATACCCCGTGATGGACAATTACGCGCCGGAGCTGGATCGGGTCAGCGCCGCTGACCGGCTGGCGCTGATCCGGGAAGCGGAGCAGGCCCTTCTGAAAAAGGATCCCCGGATCGCCGCCGCGGGCCGCGATATGATCAGTGTGACCAGTGTGGAAACGAGGATCGAGAATTCCCGCGGCCTGAAGCTCTCCCACCGGGACAACGCGGCGGTGGCTTTCCTTTCCGCTCTGGCGAAGGAGGGAGACAGGGCCGCGACGGGATACGGTTTCCTGGTCAGCCGGGATTTTAAAGACCTGAAAGCCGATGAACTGGCGGACAGGGCAGCCGGGAGAGCGCTGTTCATGCTCGGGGCCCAGCCGGTAAAGAGCGGCACCTACCGCTGCATTTTCCTCAATGAGGCGATGGCGGACATGCTCGGCGTGTTTTCAGCCGTATTCTCCGCGGAGAATGCCCAGAAAAACCTCAGCCTTCTTTCCGGCAGGGAGGGGGAGAAGATCGCCTCCGACGCCGTGACCCTGATGGACGATCCTCTGCTCAACGGCGGCTTCGCTTCCCGTCCCTTTGATGACGAGGGCGTCAGGTGCGTGACCAAGAAGATCATCGATCACGGCGTGCTCACCACGCTCCTGTACAACCTGAGTTCGGCCCGCAAAGCCGGCCGCGGTTCCACCGGCAACGGCCTTAAGGCCTCCTACAGCGCACCGGTCCGGGTCGCGCCCACCAATTTCTTCTTCGCGCCCGGTGAAAGCACCCTTGAGGAACTGATGCGGGATATGGGCGACGGCATCGTCGTCACCGAGGTGAGCGGTCTCCACGCCGGCGCGAATGCTGTCAGCGGGGATTTCTCCCTGATCGCGGAGGGGTATACCGTCGTGGACGGAAAGAAGGGGCAGCCGGTGGAGCAGGTGACCGTCGCGGGCAATTTCTATACCCTGCTCCGGAATATCCGGGCGGTGGGATGTGACCTTATATTCCCGGGCAGCGGGATCGGGAGCCCGTCGGTGGATATCGGCTCCATTGCCTTTGCCGGCAAGTGACGAGCGTCGGGTGTGTCTGAACCGGACTTTTTGCGGACGCGCTTTATGTTCGTCCGGTCATTGTGAGGAGGCTGATCACATGGGACCCAATGATCTGGTGCTTTCCCTGTCCGCCGCGCTGCCGGAGGATATCGCCCGCGCGAAAGAGGCGGGATACTTTGAGGAGGCTTTGTCTTTGATCGACGCCCGCCTG
>CADCQZ010000478.1 GCA_902803675.1 uncultured Eubacteriales bacterium | reverse complement strand
GGCAGGCCGTCCACATCCGGGCTCATGCCCACGGGGGTGGCGTTGACGAGCACCCGGGTGTCCGTCAGCGTGCCGAGAGCGTCAAAGCCGATCCTGCCACGGCGGGATACGGTGGTGACGGCGCGCGCGCCCGCCTGCCCGCAGGCGTATCTCACCGCGGCGGCGGCGCCCCCGTCCCCCAGGATCACGATATTTTTATCTTTCAGGGCGATGCCGGCCCTTTCGGCCATGGACAAAAAGCCCGATACGTCCGTGTTGTGCCCGATGAGCCGCCCATCCCGGCGCTCCACGGTGTTCACCGCGCCGACGGACGCGGCCTCCGGGCTCAGTTCGTCCATCAGGGGCAGCACCGCGCGCTTGTACGGGATCGTCACGTTGAGCCCCGCCCAGTCCCCCTCCCGGACGAACCGGAGGGCTTCTTCCTCTTCCAGGTCCTTAAGGACGTAGTCCCCGATCTTAAGGGCCGCGTGCAGCTTCACGGAAAAGGAATGCCCCAGGGGATGTCCCAGCAGGCAGTACGTCATTCCTTTTTTTCCTCCCCGGCGCGCAGGGCCTCCTGATAGGCCCGGGACGCCTCGAGCACAGACCGGTACATCGTGACGGCGTACTCCTCCAGGGGCCCCGCGGCCTCGCCGACGGACCTTAAGATCTCCTTTTCCCGGTCCTTCTGCAGCGTCGCCTTCCCGGCGCGGGCCTTGACGCGCGCGGCCTCGGCGCACAGGGCCATCCTTTCCTTCCAGAGGGCGATGATCTGCCCGTCCAGTTCGTCGATGCGTTTCCTGATCGTGTCAAGCTCCATGTGTGACCTCTTTCCATTTGACCGCCAGCGGCTCCGCCGCTTCACGGATCTCAGCGGCGATCCGCCTGCAGAGCCGGTCGGGAATGCCCGCTTTTCTGCCGACCGCCGCCAGTTCTTTCTCCCCGGGGTCGCGTCCGTTTCCGTCCACGGTGGTGGTGTGTTCGCCGAAGTACGTGGTGCTCCTCGTCAGGTCATATGCCGGAGAGGGGTGCCAGCAGTCGTACCGCGGATCGTAGATCCAGGTAAAGTTCTTGGCGTGATCGTCCCGGTTGTGCGCGTAAACATTGAAGCACATCCGCCGATACATCTGCATAAGATCCGCCTCGCTGCTGCGGGACAGGATGGCGGTGAGCTTCATCAGCGTATGATAATCCAGGGAAGGTGTCCTCGGATCTGTTTCCAGAATGGCCGAAGCGGTGAGCATATGCCGCCTCCTGCCGTCAACACGGTCGAAACGGCGCACGGCAAAATACCCGGAGCACCGCCGGGAAGGCATCAGTTTCGTCTCCGGCACATCGATCCCGCAGGCGGCCGCGCAGTCCATATACTCCTTTTCCATGACGCCCGCGTCCGCGATGTCCCCGGACGCGGGGAACTTGATGATCCACTCGCCGGTCATCACCTTGGGGCGGGCGCCGCCGCTGCTGCCGCCCAGGCGGAAAAGCTCATCGGGATCGGCGGTATCATCATGCCGCAGGACCGCGGCGCACCGCGCGGCCAGATCATCCAGATCGCCGGGGGACGCGTCCCGGGATATGTCCCAGGCAGGCCGGTAAGTAAGAGCGCCCATTCCCTCGCCGCCGACGATCGCCAGGCGGTCCAGCACGGATACATCGGCCAGCCCGCGGCTGCGCAGCAGCCGGTCCACCAGCAGCCGGCCCCAGGCGTCCGGCAGGCTGTCCGCGAATACGCCCCACAGCCCCCCAAAGCTCTCCGACGCGGGGACGAACACCTTCTGCTCCAGGGGAAGGGAAAACGGGCTGACGGCAAAACCGTTTTCCAGCCAGCTTTCCGTATAGGCGAAAGCCACCCGGTGATCCGGCGTTTCCGCCAGAGTGCCCACATGCCTGTTCTCCAGGAAAACGTCGACCTTATGATCTTTCACGGATGACCTCCCGGATGGAAGCATACTTTACGTCCGTGAAAAGCTGTTTGAGATCCGATACGCAGTCCAGCGCGACAGCCAGCTTCGTCAGCGAGATCAGCGAGATCTGCCCCGTCGTTTCGAACCTCTTGATGCTGCCGAAACTGACGTTGCTTTTTTCGCTCAGCATCTGCTGGGTGAGCGCCTTTCTCTTCCGGATATCCCTCAGACGCCCGGCGATGGCCAGGTCGATCTCCTCCGGTGTTTCCCAGATAAAACCCATTCCGCCCTCCGAGAGATCAAATATGGTCCGTTTTAAAGAATATATGCCTGATACGGATCATATATTATCTGTATCAAGCATATCATATGCCGGCTTTTTTGGCAATAGAGGACCGGTTTTTCCAGTATCGTTCATGCTTTATTCTCTGTCAACACGGAGAACCGTTCCCTGGGCATTTCCTGTCTGCATCGTCCCCGGTATTGTCTTTTCCGCCTTGCGGGCGTATGATAAGGAAAAAGCTCTTTCATACGGATAAAGGGGGGGCATCATCCATGCGCAGCGTGAACGTACAGGACTTCGGGGCCGTCGGGGACGGCGTCACCATGGACACCGCGGCCATCCAGGC
>CADCQZ010000477.1 GCA_902803675.1 uncultured Eubacteriales bacterium | reverse complement strand
GGGGACCTGGATCCGGTTGTTCTTTTCATACTCGCCGTAGGGCTTCGCCGCGTAGATCTGTACCGGGGTCTTGCCGGCGACGCTGCCTGTGTTGGTGACATCGATCCTGACGATGTAGTCGCTGCCCGTCTTGGCCACGTTCAGGTTGTCAAACCGGAAATCCGTGTAGGAGATACCGTATCCGAAAGGATAGGCCACGACCTTGCCGTACTCAAAGGTCCCCGCCTTATCCTTGCCGTTCACATAGTCCTCGTACCGGGTCTCGGTGTACTTGTACCCCATGTACATGCCTTCCTGATACACGATATAGGTCGTGAAGGAGGAGTGGTTGTTGGCGGGGTCTTCCGAGAAGCCGAAGTCGCCGTAATTGGCATACTGGAAATAGTAGTTCTGGTCCGTGATATTGCTGTTGACAGGGTTGAGCATATTATCTGTCCACAGGGTCGCGGACAGACCGCCGCTGAAGTTCTCTTCTCCCACCAGCAGCCTGGCCACGGAGATGGTGCCGAACTCGCCCACGGCGCCGGCCCAGACGCAGGCATCGATGCCATACTCGTCATTGACCAGGAAATCCAGCTGGATCGTGTTCGCCATGTTCAGGATCAGGATGATGCTCTTGACGGTGCCCTTTTCCTTTTCCTCCTTCAGGCCGGCGAGGATCTCCTTTTCCTGGGGGCTGAGCTGCAGATAGTCCCCGTTCGCGCCGTCCGTCGTGATGGTCTTGGTGTGGTCGATGCTGTATTCACCCGGCGTGGAAGAGGTGGTGGCAGGCAGATCACTGCCCTCACCGCCGGCGCGCTTGATGATCATGATGGCCGCGTCGCCGTACAGAGCAAGATCCTGATAGCCTTCCGAGGCGCGGATCACATCCATGGGCACTTCATTGATCGTGAAACCGCTGGCGGCGTATTCACCGCGGGGAGTGGGATCGCCGCGGCCCGGCGCATAGGTCCAGGCGGTGTACTGATCCGCCATTTTCCGGTTCACGTTCAAATAGGGCGTACCGGGGACCTTCGCGGTCTTGATCGCAGAGTTTTCCTTCTCATAGTGGACGCCGTCAAAAGCTTCCACCCAACTGATGGCATTGTCGGAAATGATGCCGCCGGAGCCGCCGGCGCCGTAGTTGGGGGAACCGGACGCGCCGCCGAAAAGCGTCACGTTCGCTCCTTTGGCCAGAGGCAGCGCGTTGTTGTCGTTCTTCAGAAGCACAGTGCCTTCCAGCTGCTCTTCCATCTGGATGAGGTATCCGCCATACACCAGATCACGGATGCTGGAATAGGATGTCTGAAAATACTCAGAAGTCTCGGTGCCGTCACCGGTGTTCTCCACCACATAGTTCTTCTGATTCAGGGCACCGGTGATGGTGTTGGCATTCGCCATGCAGATATCGTTCGCAGTAACGGAGAAGCCGAACAGGAACACGAAGATCACGATCAAAGCTTTCTGGAGCGTTCTATTCCCGTACCTTTTCATTTCTTCATTCCCTCCTTATTGACGACCTGAGGCAGGAAAACCGTCACCAGGCTTGCGATGAAGCAAAGGACGAAGAAGATGGCGGTGATCAAAAATCTCGGATCAAACGTCTTCAGGTCGATGCCCACATACACGACGACCACATACATGTAGATGATCTGCACGAACAGCATCAGCGAAGTGAAGGAAGTGAGCGCCATGCAGGCCGCGCCCAGTTCATACTTCCTGACCAGCGCGAGCGCCACACCGAAGGCGGCACCGACCAAAAGCAGGATGAAGGCCAGCCAGGACATGTAGCGTTCCTGATTGCCGTAGCAGACCGCGTACACGACGGCAGTGGCAGCGGACAGCGCCGCCATCGACAGTGTCGCGATCAGACCGGCTCGATTCTTCGGGACAGATTTCGCAGGACTCATAGAGCAACCCTCCTTTGGTTTGTTGCCCCGATTATAACAGCGATCCCGGCCCGCTCTTCCTCAACAGCGGGAAATGCGCGTTTTACAGCACGAAGTCGAGATCCTCACAGCCTCAGCACGGACAAGATAGCGCGGCCGCCTCATAAAAAAGCCCCGCGTCAGGCAGCGGTACAAGCTGCCCGAGCGGGGCTCAAAGGGTGCTGTATCAGCGGAAGGAGAGTTCAACCCTCTTCATCCGATACGGTGTCCCCCGTCGTGTTCTTTTTTTTCACGTTTTAAAGCGCAAGCGATCTCCTGGACCGGTGCCGGCCTTCCGCGCCGGATCAGGGACCGGTGTGATCCATCCCTGCTGCACATCGACGGTGACATCCGCCTTCATCATCAGCATCTCAGGCTGTACACGATCACAGAGCGCTCATCTCATCCAGGGACAGGATGACATCGGAATCCTCTGTTTCCCCCAGGGAGCACAGCCATTGTCGGACGACGGCGTACGCTTCCGCCAGTTTTTCCCGGGTGACCGTGCCGGCTTCTTCGGCGTTCTGTTCGATCACCGTCCAGGCCTCCCGCACCGCCTCGGTGACAAGAGCGGACTTTTCCGTCATGTATTTCTCCATCATCCGGCACCATTCGGCCATCTTCGCCTCCGCGACACCGGCGGCGGCCGCCACGCGGTCGACCGTCTCGGCCACGGCCTGATCCAGGGCCTCTCCGTTCTCCCGCAGCCAGTCACGGACTGTCCGATAGGCTTCCGAGAGCTTCTCCGCGGCGAGACCGCCCTGCTTCGCGGCGCCCTCTTTCAGCGTTTCCCAGGCTTCCCGGACCCGATCGTCCCACCGCATATCGTTCATAACGGCCTCGGCCTCGCCGATCCAGGCGGCGATCTGATCCGTCATGAGGTCCCAGCCGTCCGACAGCGCGCCGGAGAGCAGATCCATCCCCTGTGAGATCCGTGAGAAAAGATCGGCCGGGGAAGCGTCGGCCGGCTCCTCCGTGGCCGCAGGCTGTGATGCCGCGGGCGTCAGAGCGGGATCATCCGCCGGGGCCTCAGCCAGCGCGGCGCCGCACAGTGACAGGATCAGGATCAGGGTCGTAACTATAGCTGTCATTTTTTTCATGGGGTTGCCTTCTTTCTTTAAGATCATGCCGCCATT
>CADCQZ010000476.1 GCA_902803675.1 uncultured Eubacteriales bacterium | reverse complement strand
CCTGGGAGCCGAACTCGAAGATCAGTTCGCCGTCTCTGGAATAAACATCGATGTACCCTTCGTTGGAACAGGTGTAGATAAAGTCGTTCCTGTCCACGTAGACGTCTGTCAGCGTGCCCAGGCTGAAGACGGTGTTCTTGAACATGTTTCCGCCGTTGGTGCTGTGCTTCTTCATGCCGTTCCGGAAAGTGCCGGAGGTGGCGGTATACACGATCCCGTTGTGGTCCACGAACACATTGGTGAACACTGTGGGGTTGGCGTCCACCAGGTTGGCCAGCTGTTCCCGGGTGAACAGGAAGCGCTGGATGCGCTGGGCCACCGTCAGGTTGGTCTTGTTGACGGTGAAATACCCCAGGAATTCGCCCGTGGCGGCCAGCTGGATCACGCCGTTATAGACGCCCTCGCTGATGATGTAGATATTGCCGCCCTCATCCGCGGCGATCTTCTTGGGCTCATAGTTCGTATCGGAATACAGGGGCGAATCCGGTTTGCCCAGCTTCACGGTCAAAGTGCGGTCCGGGCCGAAGACGAATACCGCTTTCGCCCCGGGATCCGCCACATATATCAGGCCGCTGTCCGTCACATAGACGCCGCTGGGGGAGGAGAAACCCTTGTCTGTCAGGGGCTCCAGGAGCCTGCCGGAGCGGATGTCGTATACGGCGATCCGGCGGTTCCCGGTATCGGCGATGTACATCAGGTCATTTTTATCGATGAACAGGTCCGACGGGGAGGCAAGTCCTAGCTCCGCCAGGGTGCGGTCGGGCAGATAGGCATCCTGGGTACGGATGTATTCGCCCTTGTCATCCAGGGTGTAAGTATAGGAAGTGGCCTGCCCGGCCACGGCAGCGCGCGGGAACAGCATCAGCAGGATGAGTGCCGCCGCGAGACAGGATACTGTTCTGTTCCGGTCTTTTCTCTCCATCCGGCCCTCCTTATTTGATCCCGGAATGGCTCATGGTGTTCATCACCTGAGACTGCATCCAGATGAAGATGATCAGGTTCGGCAGGAACAGGATCAGGGACGCCGCGGCGGAAAGGCCCGCCGCCGCCACCGTATTGTTGGTGGACAGGGAATTGAGGTAGTAGGCCAGGGTCCTGAGGGAATCGTCGGTGATATAGTTGTTGGAGGCTTCCACCGCCATCCACACCTGCTGGAAGGTCAGCACCACCGAGGTGGCGAGAGCCGGCCTGATCAGCGGCACGATGATGTTGAAAATGATGTGTCTCTCCCGGGCTCCGTCGATGACCGCCGCTTCCAGGAGCGCGTCCGGGATCTGGTCGGTGAACTGCTTGACCAGGAACAATCCCACCGGCATGGCGGCCAGGGAGAGCACATGCACCATGATGGTGTCGATCAGTCCGAGCCGGGTGATGACCAGGTACCGGGAGATCGCCACGGCGGAGGGGACGAACATCAGCGCCAGCTGGTTGAGGCTGAAAAGGAGTTTCTTCCCGATGAAGCGCTTTTTCGCGAAGGTATAGGCTCCGAAGATCGTGATGATCAGGTTGGTGATCACTGTCAGCACCGTGATGATCACCGAGTTGAGCAGATACCGGAGGAAGGGCACGCCCGTGGTGCCGGAAAGGGAGAACAGGCTTTTGAAATTGGCCAGGGTGGGGTCGCGCACGAAGATATGGGGCGGGAACGCGAACAGTTCCCCCAGGGGCATAAAGGCGCGGTTCACGATCATGACTACCGGCAGGATCATGAACAGGGCCAGGGGCACCAGGATCACGTAAAACTTGATCTGGGTCCTGGAAAAATGTTTGGGATCCACCACCGTTCCCAGGAAGCGGGCGGCCTTTTTTTTCTTTGGTCGAACTCTCGTCATGATGATCCTGCCTCAGTCTTTTTCGTCAAAGAATCTGTGCGCCAGAAGATTGAACGCGTATACGATCACCAGCAGCATCACCGATACCGACGCCGCGTATCCCATCTCATAGCGGATAAAGCCGTAGTCGTCGATGTGATTGGTGATCAGCTGCCCGGAATAGGCGGGCGTTGGATTGACGCCGGCGAGAGATACGCCGATCCAGCCCATGTTGAACGCGTTGGTGATGGACATGACCGCGCCGAAAAGCATCTGGGGCTTCATGGACGGGATGGTGATGTGGACGATCTCCTGGAAACGGTTGCGCAGCCCGTCGATGTAAGCCGCTTCGTAGATCTCGCGGTTGATGTTCAGGATACCGGAGATCATGCTCAGGAAGCCGATGCCCATGGAGGACCACAGGGATACCACGATCATGATCAGCATGAAATAGTCGGGGACCAGCAGGAACTGGATCGGCTGGTCGATCCATCCCAGCTGCAGCAGGACCGCGTTCATCCATCCGCCCTGGTCGCCCGAAAAGACGGTGCGCCAGATCACGGCGATGAATACCTGGCCCAGCATGGAGGGCATGTAGATGCACAGGGACAGGAGGGTCCTGGGCAGGGCCTGGATCTGGGCGAGCATCCACGCCAGCAGGAAGGAGAGCACGTAGCCGCCCACACCTACCACGATGGCGTACAGGAAGGTGTTGGGCAGCACGTACTTCATGAACACGGTATCCTGGGTGAACAGGTACAGATAGTTGGCGATGCCGTTGAAACGCGGGGGGTTGATCACGTCGAAGTTCGTGAACGACAGGCCTGCCGTCATCATCACCGGGATCAGGATGAACACGGCGAATAAAAGGATATAGGGCGCCAGGAGCGCGTAGGAGGTGAGATCATCCCGCGTCAGCCTTGAGTTCCTGCGCTTTTTTATCTCCCGCTCCACAGTTTCACCTGCCCTTCTTTGAGGCTTTGTCTTTCTGAAGCTGGATCCAGTCGTAGTCCCGGATCACGTAATCCTTCAGTTTGACGCCTTCCTCGTCGTAATAACCGAATTCCTGCATCTTTCGCCGGATCTCGCGGTTGATCTCGATCACCCGTTCATCCGCGGCCACCTGGGCCGATCTGCCGTCGTTCACCATGGCGTTCCATATATCGGACAATGAGCGTTCCAGCAGGTACTGCCCCGGGGTCCTGGGCACATCCCGGATCCAGGGCACCATGCTGAGGATCACCTGCTTGTCCTCCTGACCGATGGGGGCCTGCCGGAGCGCTTCCAGATCCGCCGGGAGCCAGAAATAGACATCACCGTATGTGGAACGCAGCGTATAGGTGTATTCCACCTGCACGTCGGTGCTGGTCCACCATTTCAGGAAATCCCAGGCTGCCTGCGCGTGGGGCGTGTCCCTGAAGATCACGCCGCCCGTGGAGGCCGCCACATACCACCTGTCGATGGATCCGTCCTCCCGGGGCGTGCCCAGATAGGGCGCCAGGGCCCACTGCCCGTCCAGCTCCGGGGCGCCGTTGAGGATCAGGTTATAGGAATTGGCATCCACGATGCCGATGGGCAGCACGGAATAACGGAAGGAATTGAAAAATTCGTTGACCTGGATATCCAGCGAATAGGCCGTGAAAAGATCGCCCAGCTCCCGGATGCCCCGGACGGAATCGGCGCTGTCGATGCTGGTGGCGGTCCCGTCGTCATTGTACAGCCTGCCGCCGTGCTGGAAGATCAGCGGCGTGGTCTGGTAGAACCATTTGTATCCCGTCCGGCCGTAGGATATGTTATGGTAAAAATTCATGCCGTACCGCTGCAGTACGGGCAGCAGGGCCCTCAGGTCGTCCCAGGTATCCGGTACGGGAAGCTCCAGGCTTCTGAAGATATCCGTCCTGTAGATGACCGCCGAGAAATCCAGCGTTTCCGGGATGGCGTAGACCCCTTCGTTGTAGACATAGGGCACCATGGCGCCGGTGGCGAAACGGCCGTTGATGGTCCAGAAATCGTCAAAGGCGGTCATGTCATACAGCGCTCCCCGGCTGGCCAGGTCAAAAGGCATATAGGAGGCCAGCCCCAGGGCGATATCCGGGGTATTGCCCGCCGCGCAGGCCAGAGTCAGTTTATTGGCGTCCGGGATGACGGTCACCTTGACCTTGATGCCTGTCGCGGGGGTGAATTCCGTGTCCGCCATTTTCTGCAGCAGGTCCGCGTGCTGCAGCGAGCGGTTGGCCCAGATCGTGAGGGTATCATCGTCATCCGCCGTCAGGCTGTATTTTTTGGACGCGTAAGAGTAATAGACGGTGTCTATGCCGTTTTTGACGCTCTTCCACAGGGACGCCCGGGCGGGCGGAAGGGCGCCCCGGCCGTTGAGATAGACAGCGTCCAGGGAAAAGTCCATTTTCATGATGCCGGAGGTGAAGCGGCTGACTGCGACGAGCACGGAGTTGTCATCGCCTGAGAGGGATTTGGTGTACAGCGCGATCTCGTCGGGATACTCCGCCATGTCCCGGATGAACATGTCCGCCTTGTCCAGATAGCTCAAAAGAGCGCCGTTGATGCCCTTGTCGCTCTCATCCTGCGTCAGGTAACGGATATGGGTGATGAGCAGTTCGTAGGCTTTCAGGTAGTCGGGGATCAGGGGCATATAGCGGGTCATCTTCCAGGTGCGGTATTTATCCGGATCCTCACCTGCCATTTTCTTGATCTCCAGGGAAAACACCGTGGCGTGCTCGGCGATCAGCTGGCCGTAGCGCCAGGCGGCGTTCACGGGCTCGAGCTCGACTTTGAGGGTGAGGGTGTGTTCTCCCTCGGCCAGGTATATCCGGTAGGGCTCGCCATTCCTGTCCTTCAGGGTCTCGTTGGCCCATGAGCCGTTGGTATAGGGGAAGGGATAAGCCTCAAGTTCCAGAAAGGGCGTTTGACCGTCGATCAGGATCGTTTCGTAGGAATTGAATTCTTCCTTCTCATTCATGTAATGGAAAGTCAGCGTGTAGAGACCGTCTTTTTCCGCCCGGAAACGATACGTGACCGAATCGCCCGCCTCCGTCCAGGCCAGGGTATTGAGCAGCTTGTATTCGGCGCTGTACGGGCTGACGTCCGGGGAAGATGTGGACCGGTAGATGATCTTGGCGGAATTCTTTTCGGTGTATTCGGTCGCTTCGATCACGCACACGCCTGTGTCGGCGGGGGATCGGGAAGCGTGGAGCGCGGCGTACCGCTCGTAAGTCATGGGCCTTTCCGCGGGCGGGCAGACCCGGAGCTTTCCCAGGACGAGCCCGTCGTTGGATACGTTTTTGACCGTGATGATATTCTCCCCGCTGTTCAGGTCCACTTCAAGGGGCGTGACGGAAGAATAGGTATTATTGTAGAGAGCCGCTTCCCGCCAGGAAAGGATCCGCTCCTGGGCCGGCGCGATCTCGTCGCCGTAACGGTCCTTGAGTTTTTCCCCGTCCCTGTCCCGCCAGTAAAGGGGGAAGTCCACGGCTTTCAGTTCCTGATACGGGCTCGCCCCGTTGATCTCTACGGACGCGGTGTGATCCAGATAGGATCCGCCGGTGGAAGTGTAATCGAAAAAGAGCGTATAGATCCCGCCCGTTTCCAGGTCGATCCGGTAGGTGGCGGTCTGGCCGTATGCAAGCGGAAGCACCCTGCCCCGGCAGGCCGGGATACTGAGACCGGCGCTGAGGCATTCGTCGTATGTCACGGCGTCCTCAGGCCATGCCTCGGTCTTTGACGTACCGGGCTGCCCTGTGCGCAGCAGCAGGTAGTCCGTATATTTCAATTCATCGTTTTTGAGGGAATCCTTTAACAGGCTGTAGGCCCATCTGAGCTCTTCGGGCGTGATATCCTCCACCCGTTCGACGGGGCGCAGCCGGGAGAAAAGGACGGCGGCCGCGATGATGACGATCAGCGCAGCCCATACCGTGATCCTCTTTATCCATTTCCCTTTATCCATCGGTGACCTCGTTATGAAACGGAGCCGCTGTGCCGCCGCGGGTCGCGGGCGGCACAGCGGCTCCGTTGAATTGCCTTGCGGCAGATCGGTCTTATCAGAAATCGGCGTCGGTGTAGCCGTAGTAGGTGATGAGCCCGTCCTTGATGCTCTGCTCGGCGACACGGAAGCGGGCGTTGATCTTCTCGTTCCAGTCGGAGAGGTTGGCCTTGACGGTGTCCACCCAGCTGGGATCGGTGACCGCCGCGCCGGCGATGTCGGCGTTGGTGACATCCAGCCACTCCCTCAGGCAGTTCACCTGGGTGCCGTCCTCGATCACGTGATAGGGATAGGTCTTGTCGGAGATGTCCCAGATCTGGCCGTCATTCCACAGTTTGAGCAGGTACTGGAATCCGGGCATCTTCTCCGCGTCTCCGTAACGGGCATGCAGGTCGGTGCCGTACCAGATATCCATCTGGGCGAAGAACTCATCGCCGGTCACCAGGGGCAGGGAGTCGTTCAGGCAGGTCTTGATGGTGCCGTTGTCATTGAACATCTGGTCGGCGCGGGCCTTCAGGGATTCCGTGGAGCCGCACCAGAAGGAGCCGAAAGCGTAGGCCAGATCGAACTGATCCTTTTCGGCATCGCTCCAGGCCGGGTCGCCGTCATCCATGGCGTAGTTGTGGATGGCCATGGGGTCGATCACGATGCCGACGGTGTTGGGCTGGTAGGGGGTCGCGGGACGGGGGTAGATGTCCCAGTCCTCGGATTCCACGGCGTTCACGGCCCAGGAACCGTCGTCGTTCTTGCCGGCCGTCGCCGCGCCCATCATCCAGGGATCACCGGTGTAGGCCAGCACGTAATTGCGGCAGAAGAACCTGTAGCCCCACCACCAGCCGTCGTCCATCACGGAAGCGTCCACGGCGCCCTGGCCGTTCAGGGTCCAGATCTCGTAGGGAGCCCATTTGGCGATGTAGCCGATCAGATCCTTCACCTCATCGGAGGCGATGTTCACCCGGTCGCCCTCGCCCTTGTACGCGGCCATCTGGGCGTTCACGGTGGTGGTGCCGGTATCGATGATCTGGGTGGGCACGGAGAAGATCGTGCCGTAGAAATTCTTGTTGTCCGCGGAGGTGATGAACTCCGTATACTCATCGATGTCCCAGTCGGGATCCGGTACGTCGATATTGTTCTCCTCGGCCAGTTCCTTGTTGACGAAAATGCCCCAGGGCTGCATGAACTGGGGAAGACCGGCCTGGAAGCCCCAGTAGTTCATGGTGTCCATGATGCCCTTGTTGAAGGTCTTGTAAAGGGGATCGTCCGCGTAGACGGACAGGTCGGCGATCATGCCGCGGGACAGGTCCCCGGGCAGATCGTTGGCGGCGTACACATCCGGGTACTTGCCGTGCTCGGCCTTGAAATTCTCGATCTCCTGCATCCAGGAAGTATCGTTCCCGTTGGGATCGTCCGTCTTGGCGTACAGATTGACCGTCACGTTGGGATAGAGTTTATTGAACTCCTTGGCCAGGGCGTAGATGGCGGCCACGTTCTGGCTGGTCAGGTCCTCCACGGCGATATCCTGGTGCCCCAGATCCTTGTGGTAAGTGCTGTCGCCGGACCAGCACATCACGTCGATGCTGCCCGTCACATTGGGATCCAGGCGCAGATAATAGGGTGTGTCCGCGTTTTCGGCCATGGCCGGCAGCAGGGTGAGCATCATGGCCGCGGCCAGCAAGAGGGAGAAGAATCTCTTTTTGTTCATCATTCCGGGTCATCCTCCGTTTCTTATTCTGTTGGCGCACAAAAACATTGACATTTTTGCGCTTTGGATTATCTGGAATTATATAGGAAGTATTCATACATTGTCAAGCGGTTGAGAGGCGCGCGGCACGGCCGGAACAGGTCATCCGGCAGCTCCGGCAGCGGATTCCCAAAGACAATTAAACAAAAAACAGACGAAATAATTAAAGATTTGACCTAATAATGAAATAATTTTGTAAAAAACAAGCCTGTACAGGCCATAATTAGAGCCTGCTTTCAAAAAATTGACAAAATATAGATAAAAGCGCAAGTTATTATCAAATAATTGACAAAGTTGTTACAGAAATAATAAGCCAAAGGCAGAACCTTTGTTACAAAACAACTTGCAATATCGAAAAATGTGGTTTAAAATGCAAATACATGGTGATTTGTGGTGATTTGTGGGCCTAATTGGGACAGATGGTGGCGGGAATGGACGAACAGGCGGACAGGGGCGTCAGCCCGAAGGAACAGGCGAAAGGAGCTCCTGCGTTTGACGGGGAGCCGCTTTCCCTTGGGTTTACCGGGCAGTACTCCCACGGCCTGGACGCCAAAGGCCGGATCATCGTCCCGGTGGCGTTCCGCGCGGCCCTGGGCAGCCGATTCGCCGTCTGCCCGTCCCCTGATTTCAAGGATATCGCCGTTTATCCGCTCAAAGCCTGGATCGACCGGCGGGATGAGTACCTGGAGCTTTGCAAGAAGAACGCCATGATGCGGCGTGTCCTTGATCAGTTCACCAAATACAGCTATGTGGACAGCGAGATGGACATCCAGGGGCGTCTGCTCCTTCCCGCGGCTCTGAGAACGAAGCTTCTGGGGGACACCAAGGAAGTCGATATCAACGGTTCCTATGATCATATCATCGTGCAGGACAGCAGGCGCGGCGATGAAGCCGACCTGAGCTTTATGAGGGATTTCCCCGACGTATATGCTTTTGTGAGCAGTGTGCAGAAAGAATAGACGCTTTTAAAACAAACTGAGGACGGGAGTGATAGCATGTCTATGACATCAGCGGGTTGTAAGTACGCCAGCGCCGGCGCCGTATTCGCGGACGACGTGCGCTTCCATGTCAAGGATCGCGCGTACCTGCCGGACAGCGACGCGGGAACGGATCTGGCCGGGTGCTACAGGGCAGGCCATAAGGCCAGGCCCAAAGCAAGGCGCTATGATGTGCCGATGCGGCTGGTAGTCATCCTGACGGCCGTGGTCATTTTCGCCTGCGCGATCTCCGTCCTTACCCGGGTCTATCAGATGCGTTCCCTCGAAGATCAGATCGCGTCCATGCGCAGCCAGATGGCGCAGACAGAGGCAGCCAACGTGCAGCTCCAGAAAGAAGTGGAAAAGATCAGGGATCTGTCCCGGATCGGTTACATCGCAGTCCATGAGCTGGGCATGGTCGCCTGTGATGACAGCAACATGATCAGGATGTACGTCCCGGCGGTGGAGTATTTCTCCGGAACCGTCGAAGCCCCGGAGATCGCCGCGGAACAGGAGACCCCCGCCTTCAATGCGGGGATGGCCTCCGCCAGCCGGTGACGGAGCGGGTGGAAAAAACATAAACAATCAGCGAGGTGGATCGTGCTATTATCTGAACTGGCTTCCTGCATACGGGATGAGGTCATATCGCTCCGGGGGGACGCGGAGATCCTGGATCTGTTCATGGATTCACGCAAAATAGTGCCCCAGGGGCTGTTTTTCTGCATATCCGGCGCCCGGTTCGACGCTCATGAGTTCGCAGACCAGGCTATCGCCAACGGCGCGTGCGCTCTGGTCGTTGAGCGCATCCTGGACAAACCGGTCCCGCAGCTCCAGGTGCGTTCCTGCCGCGCGGCCATGAGCGGGATCTCTTCCGCTTTCTTCGGCCGTCCGGCGGACAGCCTGCGTCTTTTCGGCATCACCGGCACGAAGGGAAAGACCACCACGAGCTATCTGATCAAGTCCATCCTGGAAGCCGAAGGGCTCTCCTGCGGGCTCATCGGCACCACCGGGAACATGATCGGGGACCGCTATCTCAAGTCTGAATTCACCACGCCCGAGCCCATCGACCTGCACCGAACCTTCCGCCAGATGGTGGATGAGGGCGTCCAGGCAGTCAGCATGGAGATATCCGCCCACGCGATCGAGATGGGCCGGCTGGAAGGTCTGCACTTCGAGGTCGGCGGCTTTACCAATCTGTCCCAGGATCATCTGGACCTTTTCGGCACGATGGACCGTTACTTCGAGTGCAAAAAGAGCTTCTTTACGCCGAAATGGCTGAAATACGCGGCGGTCAACGTGGACGACGATCATTCCGCGAGGATCATCCGGGATATCCGGATCCCGTGCCTCACCTACGGGATCTGCGTCAATGCCGACCTGTACGCGCGGGATATCGAGATCAGTGAGGACGGCGTGTCCTTCACCATCGTTTTCCCCGACAGGATCTCCGAGAGGCTGGATCTCCGCCTCACCGGGATGTTCAATGTGTATAACGCGCTGTCCGCGGCGGCCATGTGCATCCAGGCCGGCATCAGCAAGTCCGCCATCATCCGCGGTCTTGAAGCGGTCAGGGCGGTGCCGGGCAGGGCGGAAGTCATCGAGACGGACACGCCCTATAAAGTGATCCTGGATTATTCCCATTCTCCGGACGCCCTGGAGAATATCCTCAAAACGGTCAGGGAATTCGCCCGCGGCCGCGTGATCGCGGTCTTCGGCTGCGGCGGTGACAGGGACAAGCTCAAAAGGCCCATTATGGGGGAGATCAGCGGACGGCTGGCGGACTACTCGATCCTGACGAGCGACAATCCCCGTTCCGAGGATCCTTTCGCCATCCTCAGCGCCATCGAGGAGGGCATCAAGCCTACGGGCGGTGAATACTGTGTGATCGAGAACCGGCGGGAAGCCATACGGCACGCCCTGAAGACGGCCAGGCAGGGAGACGTGATCGTTCTGGCGGGCAAGGGCCACGAGACCTATCAGGAGATCCGCGGCGTCAAGCGCCCCTTCAACGAAAAAACAGTAGTGCGCGAGCTCCTTCTGGAAGAATCCCGCGGGAAATGATCGTGAATGCACCGGAAAGACCCCTTTTCAGGGGTTTTTCCTTTATCCGGCCCTTTTTTATCCCTTCAAAGAATGGTATAATCAAGCGGTGGATGACTGATCCACCGGGGAGGCTTTTTTATGATCGTATCATTGATATGTCTTGTTTCCGCGCTGGTCCTGATGCTGCTTTTCATGCCGTCGCTGCTTAAAAAGCTGCGGGCGCTCAAGTTCGGCCAGACGATCTATGACCTGGGGCCGAAAGCTCATCTGAACAAGCAGGGAACACCCAATATGGGCGGATTGCTGATCGGCGGGATCACTCTTTTGGCGGCTGTGGTCACGCTTTTGATCTACTGGGGAAAGCAGGGCGGCAGTTTCATCGGGATGCCCCTGATGTTCATCGTTCTTTTATCCGCCGGCGCCATGGCGATCGGCTTTGCCGACGACTATATCAAGGACGTCAAAAAAGACCACGAAGGCCTGAAACCGCGCCAGAAGATCATCGGTCAGGTGATCCTCGGCGTGGTGGTGTCCGTCATGCGGTACGCCGTCAAGGGAGGCGGCGTCAGGATCCCGTTCACTTCCGCGATATGGGATATGGGGCTGTTCTACATCCCGGTGATGACGGTGCTGGTCATGTTCATCACCAATTCCTCCAACCTTCAGGACGGTGTGGACGGCCTTTTATCCACGGTCACGGTCATGAGCATGCTCGGTTTCGCGGCGATCTACCTTTTCAAGGATACGGCGGATGCCTGCCTGGCTCCCGTCGCGGCTGCGCTGTGCGGGGCCTGCCTGGGTTTCCTGCACTTTAACCGTCATCCTGCCAGGATCTTCATGGGAGATACGGGCAGCATGTTCATCGGCGGCGTGATGACGGCGCTGGCCATGTGGTCCGGTCATGAGATCTTCCTGATCTTCCTTTCCTTCACCTGCATCATCTCGTCCCTGTCGGTCATGCTTCAGGTCACCTATTTCAAACTGACTCACGGCAAGAGGATCTTTAAAATGTCCCCGCTGCACCATCACTTTGAACTGTGCGGTTTCTCCGAGAACAAGATCGATCTGATGTACGGCGCGGTCTCTCTTCTCATGGCCCTGATCGCTTTCCTCGCGGCTTAAGTGAAAGGAGCGGATGGTGATGGATAAAAAGATGCTGATCATCGGTCTGGCGCGCAGCGGTGTCGCGGCGGCAAGGCTGGCTCTGAGCGAAGGCTGGCAGGTAACACTGAGCGACATGAAGCCCGCTGAGTCTTTCAGCTCGTCCGGTGATTACGAGAAGCTCAAGGAGATGCCGGTGCAGGTCGTGTTCGGTTCGAACGGGACGGATCTTCTGGACGGGATGGACCTGCTCCTGATCAGCCCCGGTGTGCCGATCAAGGCTCCGGTCGTGACCGCGGCGGTCCAAAAGGGCATCCCTGTCACGGGAGAGCTGGAATTCGCCGCGATCCATTCACCCTATCCTTATGTCGCCGTGACCGGTACCAACGGCAAGACCACCACCGTGACCCTCATGCAGGAGATCATCAACGCCGCGGGGCATGAGGGCTGCGCGGCCGGCAATATCGGATACCCGCTGTCCGAGGCGGTCATGAGGCCGTTCAAAAACGGGATGCTGACGGTCGAGGTCTCCAGTTTCCAGCTGGAGACCACCAAAGCTTTCCATCCCCGCGCCGCGGCTGTGCTCAATATCACCGAGGATCACCTGAACAGGCACGGCACCATGGCGGCTTATACGGCTCTGAAGGCCCACGTGTTCGACGGGATGGACTTTGACGATACGGCCGTGCTCAACTATGAGGATGAGGCCTGCCGCAGGATGGGTGAAAGGCTCGGCATGAGGGTCATCTGGTTCTCTTCCTCACGATCCCTCACGGAGGGCGTATGTCTCGATGAGCAGGGCTGCATCGTGTACCGGCACGGGGGAGAGGAGATGCCCATCATCCACAGGAACGAGCTCAAGATCCCCGGCACGCACAATGTGGAAAACGCCATGGCGGCTTCCGCGATGGCCATGGGGCTGGGCCTGGATATCGAGGCTGTCCGCTCCGTTCTGCGCAGTTTCCGGGGCGTCGAGCACCGTATCGAGAAGGTGATCACCCGGGAAGGGATCACCTATTACAACGACAGCAAGGGCACCAACGTGGATTCCACCCTGAAAGCCATCGAGGCCATGCACGCGCCCACGGTCATCATCCTGGGCGGTTATGACAAGCATGTATCCTTTGACGCTCTCGCCCGCGGGATCAAGGCCTCGCAGGCGATCAGGCACTGCGTGGTCATGGGGCAGACGGCGGGGCAGATCAGCGCCGCCCTTGATGAGGCCGGCGGGATCTCGTATGTCAAAGCGCCCGGTTTCACCGAAGCGGTCGATCAGGCGAGGGCTCTGGCGGGCGACGGATGGAACGTGCTGCTCTCTCCGGCATGCGCGTCCTTTGATATGTTCAATGATTATGAGGAACGGGGCAGGGTGTTCAAAAAGTACGTCCTGAACATGTGATCCTGTTCCGGATCTGATAGGCGGTGATGGTGATGGAAGCTGAGCGCCCGGTCAGGAGCGCATCGCTGAGATTCCGGGTGATCCTGTCCCTGGTCTTTCTGGCTGCGGTCGCGGTGATCGTCTGCATGAGCGTGTTCAGGATCCGCTATGTTTCCGTGAAGGGCAATTATCATATCTCCGCGGAGGAGGTCATGGCTCTCGCGGGGCTGGATAAAGGCGGGCTGTACTTCACGGTGAACGAAGCGTCGGTACGGCGCGGGATCGAATCGAACCCGTATCTGGAACTGAAGAGTTTCCAGAAATCCATGCCGGACAGCGTGACCGTTACCGTCCGGGAGAGGACGGCGGCGGCCTGTGTCGCCTTCCAGAACCGCCGGTATATCCTGGATACCACGGGCTTCGTCATTGAGGAAGCCGGCGGCGATACAAAAGTTCCGATCGAACTCAAAGGCGTCACGGTCCGGGATGCCCGCCCGGGGGAGACGGTGACCCTGTCCAGCCAGCAGCATCTCAACAGCTACAGGACGGTCGCCGAGGAACTGGGAGTACAGGGGATGCTGGGCCGTTTCAGGGAGCTTAACCTGACGGATGTCAAGAACATCTATCTGGTCACTGTCGACGGCGAGAACGGCCTGGTGGCCACCCTGGGCACTGACAGCGATATCCGGGCGAAACTGCTCACCCTCGGCGGTGTCCTGCAGTATATGGATATGTATTCCCTTAATCCCGGTTCTCTGGATGTGAGCGTCCCCGGATACTGTACATACACTCCAAACTGATCTTGAATATTTTCCGCCGCTGGATACGGCGGGAATGGCAAAAGGCCGCATCTCGCGGCCTTTTTGTTATGACGGGCTACAGTTCCGGAAGAAGCTGATCACGCGTGCTTTTCTCCCGGCTGGGCAGTTTCCGAAAGCTTTCCTTCGGAGATAGAAGCCCGTCGGTAAAGGGCTTGATACAAACAGAAAGAGGATCGCGGGATATGGATCCCATTCCATGAGAGATAGACAGCTAAAGGATCGGCCTGGACAGCACAGAAAAAGGGCGGCCTGTTTCCGCACGCCGGGTCCGATCCCGATCGGCCGTGACTGATATGACGGTCAGGATCCGGAGCCCCGCCGATCCCATGGCTCAAATATCCTTGATCATCACTTCTTTCTGGATGCAGCGGTCAGATCCGGTCGACAGGCAAAAGAAAAGACCGGAGAAAGCTTTGACTTTCTCCGGTCCTGTTCACTTACTCGCTTAAGATCATTCGGCGGTACGGGTCACGGCGCCGGCGCCGACGGTGTGGCCGCCTTCACGGATGGCGAAACGAAGACCCGCTTCGATGGCGATGGGGGTG
>CADCQZ010000475.1 GCA_902803675.1 uncultured Eubacteriales bacterium | reverse complement strand
TTCCAAATCCGTGCTGGAGGCGGCCGAGGTGGACGGCGCGACCTACTGGACGCGAGTCACCCGCATCCAGATCCCGCTGATGGCCAACGCCTTCACCATCTCCCTGTTCCTCACCCTGACCAACTCCTTCAAGATGTACGACGTCAACGTGGCTCTGACCAACGGCGGCCCCGTGACGGTGTTCATGAGCAAGCCCGTGCAGGCCACGGAGCTGCTGGCCCTGAACATCTATCAGACGGCGTTCAAGTACAACAACATGGCCCAGGGCCAGGCGAAGGCCGTGATCTTCTTCATCGTGCTCACGATCTTCTCCATCATCCAGGTCTCCTATAACAAGAGCAAGGAGGTGGAAGCGTAATGGCCAAGCAGGCAGCCGCCCCCATCGAGCGTATGGCGGGCTCCAAACCGCACAAGGGCCAGCAGATCGCCCTTGAGATCGTCACGCTGATCCTCTTCATCCTGTTCATGATGCCCTTCGTGATCGTGGTGCTCAACTCCATGCGCACCAACACGGAGATCATCAACCAGCCCGTGGGCCTCCCCGCGGATCCCGGCCAGTTCTTCGTGAACCTGCGGGATATCTGGACCAACCCCACCTTCAACTTTCTGGCGGCCCTGAGGGACAGCGTGATCATCACGGTATTGTCCCTGGCGGTCATCTCCATCTTCTCGGCCATGGCGGCCTGGGTGCTGGTGCGGAACAAGACCCGCTGGTCCACCGTGCTCTTCATGAGCTACGTGGCGGCCCTGGTCATCCCGTTCCAGGTGGTCATGTTCCCCCTGCTGACCTGGTTCAGGACGGTGGGTGACTTCCTCCACATCCCCATGCTGCGCAGCTACCAGGGCATCATCTTCGCTTACCTGGGCTTCGGCGAGGCCATGAGCATCTTCATCTTCCACGGCTTCATCAAGGGCGTGCCCCTGGAGCTGGAAGAGGCGGCGGATATCGACGGCTGCACCCGCGCGGGCACCTTCTTCCGCATCGTGCTCCCCCTTCTGCAGCCCGTGTTCGTCACCGTGCTGGTGCTCAACGGCCTGTGGATCTGGAACGACTACCTGCTGCCCCTGCTGGTGCTGGGCGCCAGCGGCAGCATCCGCACCATCCCTCTGGCGGTGCAGGGCTTCAACGGCGCTTACGTGAAGCAGTGGCACCTGATCATGGCCTCCACGCTGCTGGCCATGCTGCCCATCGTGATACTGTACCTGTTCGCGCAGAAGTACATCGTCAAGGGCATGGTGGACGGCTCCATCAAGTGATCTTTACAGCCATGAGCGGCGGGTCTTTGATCCGCCGCTCTTTTTTCTCCGGTGTCCGGGCACGAAAAAACGGCCGCCGGGATCCCGGCGGCCAATGATGAGAAAGCCTTTTACCTGCAGTATTTGTCCACGTACGCGTCCAGGCAGTGCTGGATCACCTGCCGGGCCTCCTCCGGGCCCTGCACCTCGTCCACCACGGTGGTCTTGTCCTCCAGGCTCTTGTACACGGTGAAGAAGTGGCGCATCTCCTCGAAGATGTGCTGGGGCAGCTCGTGGATGGAGTGGTAGCTGTTATAGGTGGGATCGTTGAAGGGGATGGCGATGATCTTCTCGTCCATGCTGCCCTGGTCCTGCATGTTGATGACGCCGATGGGATAACAGCGCACCAGGCTTAAGGGGGCGATGGACTCGCTGGAGACCACCAGCACGTCCAGGGGGTCCCCGTCATCGGCGAAAGTGCGGGGGATCAGGCCGTAGTTGGCGGGATAGTGGGTGGAGGTGTACAGGATCCGGTCCAGGATGATGTGCCCGGTCTCCTTGTCCAGCTCATACTTGTTCTTGGAGCCCTTCTCGATCTCGATGACCGCGATGAAATCGTTCGGGGTGATGCGGTGCGGGTTGATATCGTGCCAGATATTCGTCATGGATCTGCCCCCCTTAATTGACGGCTTATGCCGGTTCGTCATTCCTTCTTGACGATTGTACTTTATCACGCGGCAATTGTCAATCTCGCTTCGCTTGGGCCGGCGCATAGGGCATCCTCTGTCCCGCCGCGCTCGGTCAGGCTCATTCACGATGACCGGGGATCGTTTGCTTTTCTCCCGGATCCGGTGTATCTTATCCTTAAAGAAACTGCGGAGGTGTCCATATGTTGAACATGACCTGGGACCGTAAATGTTTTTCGCT
>CADCQZ010000474.1 GCA_902803675.1 uncultured Eubacteriales bacterium | reverse complement strand
CTGAGCAGGGCATAGGTCCCATCGGCATTCAGCGTCAGCTCCAGGCCCAGGGTGAGCCGGGTGTCATAGTTCATCAGACCGGTGAGATCGGCGCACTGCAGCTGGTAATCCGGCATGATGTCCAGATTGGTCTGCGCACCGGAAATGATCACGCTGTAGGTGCCCGCCAGGGAGGCGGAACCGCTGTCGGCAACAGTGCCGGGAGCTTTGCTGCTTCCCTTGACCTTGAATGCGCCGCCCAGGATCAGGGAGGGCACCAGGATAGCGATCAGTACGGCCGCGCAGGCGCTGAGGATGCCGGCCTTCCTGCCGCGGGTCAGTTTCGTCTCTTCCCCATCCTTCCCGAAAGCGCCGATGATGTTGAAGACCATCGCCGCCAGGGCCGCCAGCATGCCGCCCAGGGAGTAGTAGATGGCTTCCTCGCCGCCATGGCCGGAGTCATAATCCGTCAGGATGCAGTTGCCGATGCCTTCCACGCGGTCGCCCAGCAGGGTCAGGGCGCCGAAGGCCAGAGCGGCGGTGACCGGGAAGGTCAGCAGTTTGGGCCAGAGAGCCCCGGGGAACTTTTTGAGGCAGACCAGCGCGCAGCACTCGATCAGAAGCGCGGCGCCGAAGCACACGGTCACGATCACGGAGTTCATCTGGCCGTAGGTATAATACCCGGTGGAGAAACCGAGGCCGAAAAGCACCAGGGCCAGCACGGTCAGGGCGATGACCGCGAAGCCGGTGAAGATCTCCCTTGACTGTTTATTCTTCATGATTTACGCCCTCCTTTCCTTCCGTTCCGGGATGATGTACAGGATGAGGAACACCAGGAACCCGGCATAGCCGGCGCACATGAGGATCTCCAGGATGAGCATCCACAGCGGGATGGATCCTGTGGCTGCCGTATCCGCCTTGATGCCGTTCATCAGGGCGCTGTTGACATGGGTGTAGAGCTTGCGGTGGAAACTGTCGCGGATATTGGACTGGAGCACGATGTCCTTTAGGACGGTCTCGGGGGTCAGATCCCAGATCTTGCCGTTATTGGAGGCTCCCAGCATCTGGTCGTTGCCTGCCGCGGCGTTCTCCCTCGGCAGGAAGTAGGCGGCGGACTTGACCGAGTCGGTCATCAGGAAGCCGTTCCAGGCCCATTCCCCGCGCAGGATACCCAGCATCAGGTTCTTGGAAGCGCCCACATGGATGCATCCGATGCGGTTGAAAGCGCTCATGAAGCCCTTGATGCCGCCGTCCCGGATACCGATATAGAAGCCGCGGAGCTCGTTCTCACGGGCGGCCTGCTCGTTCAGGAACACCGCCAGACCGTCGCGGTTGGTCTCCTGGTCATTGAAAGCGAAGTGCTTCACGCTGGTGACCATGCCGTATTTGTTGGTGGCCTGATGCACATAAGCGCCGGTGAGGCCTGTCAGGATAGGATCCTCGGAATAGTAGCAGATGTTCCTGCCATTGTACGGGGTGCGGTGCATGTTCATGCCGGGAGCAAACCACACCTGATAGCCGGTCCACAGGCCGTCATTGGCCACCAGGCGGCCCATTTCGTACTGCAGCAGCGGGGAGAAAGTGGCCGCGATCACAGGGCCGGCCGCGTACACGTCGGTATAATGCTTGAAGGCCGGGTCATCCTCCTTTACCTCGTACAGAGTGCCCTTGGTGCGCTGGCCGATATAGCCGATGATGCCCAGGGGCGAGTCGGCCCGGCTCTCCACCGGGAAGGTGATCTCCTCGATCTCCTCCAGGTAGGAGATGTACTGGTTGATCAGATCCTGCAGGCTCATTTCATCCAGCACCTTGTCAAACATGGGATCGTTGTACTCCAGGCCGATCAGCTGGGCAGCGGACACACCGTTATCGGCACCGTAGGTGAAGGCCTGCGGGCCCTTGTAAGAAGCCAGCTCCGCTTCAAGGTTATAGATCTCGTTGCGCAGCATGAAGATCATCTCATCAGTGGCGGTGAGGTGATCCACGCTCCTGGGGAAGGTGTTCAGCCAGTCGTTGCGGGTCAAATAGGTGACACTGATGCCGTAGGTGTTCAGGTCCGCCTGATCGAGCCGGTTCTGCACGGTGACACCGTTGGATTCATGCCGGTAAAGGTCCGCGTCCAGGTGCTCCATTTGGCAGACGCCGGTGGAAGCGATGTTGACGCCCATGCCCTGGAGCACGGCGTTGAGGGCGTCATGGGCACCGTTGCCGGTGGCGAAGAAGTAGTCGCCCGCCTCCAGCACCCAGGAACCGGTCACGCCGTCATGAGCGTAGGTACGGTCATAGGTGTAGATATCTTCCGCCCGGAAGGTGATGGTCACATCCTCGCTCTCGCCGGGCTTGAGCAGCACGGTCTCAGTAAAGTCCTTTTCCTGCGCTTCGCCGGTCTTGGCGTAGCCGATCAGCTGGATCGCGCTCTTTTCCACATGCTCGTCCCGATCGCGCTGGGTATAAGGCACGGACACATACAGCTGCACCGCGTGCTTGGCTTCCTTGTCGCCGGTATTGGTGACCCTGACCGTGGCCGTGGAGGGCTTTTCGCCGGTCCAGTCCACGTTGAGGGCAGTGATCTCTTCCTTAAAGGACGAGCCCTCGAGGCCGTAGCCGAAGGGGTAGCTCACCTCAGCGTCGTATTCCCATCGGGTTCCGTTCACGCTCTGGCCCTTGGCGGCCTTGGACGCGTTGCCCTGATCGAACACCGTGTCGAAGTAGCGGGTCTCGTAATACCGGTAGCCCGTATAGATGCCCTCCAGTTCCGCCAGGTACCAGGAGGAGCGCAGGGCGTTGTTGGTGGTGGTCTCGATCGCGTCCGCGTTGTCGAACACGTAAATGCCCAGGTTCTGCGCCGCGGGGCTCAGGGCGGTGTTGACCGGGAAAGTGTCCGGCAGATGGCCGCTGGGCAGAGCGGCACCGGAGAGCAGCTGCGCGATGCCGTAGGTGCCGTAGCAGCCGGGATTGCCGATCCAGAGGATGGCATCCACCGCACTGTCCTGCTTCAGTTCTTCGAT
>CADCQZ010000473.1 GCA_902803675.1 uncultured Eubacteriales bacterium | reverse complement strand
TCTCCATGCTGATGTGCCATTTTTTGGATGAGGATTTCCGGAAGGACTATCTGGATTGGGTTGGAGAGCTCCAGTCGAAGGAATATTATGTAAACATGATGATCGCATGGTACTTCGCGACAGCGCTGGCCAAACAGTACGAGACGAGTGTGTCGTATTTCGAGGAGGGGCGGCTCGATCGCTGGACGCACAACAAGAGCATCCAGAAAGCGGTCGAGAGCTATCGCATCCCGGAGGAGCGCAAGGCATATCTGAAGACCCTGCGCAGGAAGAAATAGGAACGAGAGGAAAAACTATATGGTCAATGCCATTTCCATTTTGGGCTGTACCGGCTCCATCGGGCGGCAGACCGCAGCGGTTGCCGAGCATACGGGTATCCGCGTCGCAGCGCTGACAGCCAACCGCAAGATCGATCTGCTTGAAGAGCAGGCACGCCGCTTCCGCCCTGAGTTTGTGGCGGTCTACGATGAGGAAGCGGCCGGGAAATTCAAACTGGCCGTGGCCGACACACCGATCCGTGTCGGCTCAGGGTTGGAAGGCCTGATCGAGGCTGCTACGCTGGAGAGCGCGGACTGTGTCGTGACGGCGGTCTCCGGCTCGGTCGGCCTCAGGCCTACGCTTGCGGCCATCGACGCCGGAAAGCGCATTGCGCTGGCAAACAAGGAAACGCTTGTCTGTGCCGGCGACATGGTGATGGCGCGCGCAGCCGAGAAGGGTGCAGAGATCGTGCCCGTGGACTCGGAGCATTCTGCCATTTTCCAGTGCCTGATGGGGCGCCGGGAAGGGGAGCTGCACAAGATCCTGCTCACCGGCTCGGGTGGCCCCTTCCGTGGGCGTGAACGTGCCAGCCTGGAGGATATCACGCCTGCTCAGGCGGTCGCCCATCCCAACTGGAGCATGGGTGCCAAGATTTCGGTGGACAGCTCCACCCTGATGAACAAAGGGCTTGAATTCGTCGAAGCCATGCATCTGTTCCATGTGACGCCGGATGATATCCAGGTGATCATCCATCCTCAGAGTGTCATACATTCTATGGTGGAGCTTGTGGACGGCACCGTGATCGCACAGCTGGGCGTGCCCGATATGGGCCTGCCGATACAGCTCGCGCTGACCTATCCGGAGCGTATGCCCTCGCTGTTCGAGCATCTGAATTTCTGGAAGCTGCGGGATCTGAGCTTTGAGGAGCCGGACCTGGTGAACTTCCCCTGCCTTGCCCTTGCGATGGACTGCGCGCGGCGCGGCGGCACGTCACCCTGCGTGATGAGCGCGGCCAATGAGGTCGCCGTGCACAAATTCCTGCGCGGTGAGTTGGGCTATAACCGTATTTACGACGCTGCTGCCGCTGCGGTGAATGCGATAGACTGGACCCCTGCCGATTCCCTGGAAACGATCCTGGCGTGCGATGAGGCGGCCAGGGCCTATGTGAGAGAAAACTTCTGAGCAAAGCTTTCCCATTGGAGACCATATCATGAGCATTGTATATATCCTTCTTGCTGTTCTGATTTTCGGCGTGCTGATCGCGATCCATGAGTTCGGCCATTTCACAGCGGCCAAAGCCTGCGGCGTGCGTGTCGAGGAATTTGCCATCGGCATGGGGCCAGTGCTGTGGAAAACGCGGAAGGGAGAGACACAGTATTCGCTGCGTGCGGTGCCGCTGGGCGGTTTCTGCGCGATGACCGGCGAGGACGAGGCCTCGGACGATCCGCGCGCCTTTACGAGTCAGAGTGCCTGGAAGCGGATCATTATCCTGGTGTCTGGCGCCTTTATGAATTTCCTGCTCGGCGTTGTGATCATTTTCTTCCTGTTTGTCGGTGCGCAGGGATTCTATGTCCCGGTGCTGACAGGCTTTATGGAGGGCTGCCCCTATGAGAGCGCGGACGGTCTGCAGGTAGGGGATCGCTTTTACTCGATTGACGGGCATCGTATCTATCACGTCGACGAAGTCTCGACCTTCCTCAACCGCGGGGGGGACGAATATGATCTCGTGATGATCCGCGACGGAGAAAAGGTTGTCCTGAAAGACTTTCATATGGTCACGCTGTCCTATGAGGGGCAGGAGAAAAAGATGTTCGGTTTCTATCTCGGCAACGGCGTAGAAAAAGCGACCTTCGGGACCAGACTCAGTCACACCTGGGATACGGCCATGGATTTCAGCCGCATGGTCTGGATGAGCCTGGAACAGCTGATCGGGGGGAAGGTGAGTGTCAAGGAGCTCTCCGGTCCGGTCGGCATCGTGGACTTGATGGCGGAGACCGGGGAACAGGCGGAGACAACGAGCGACGCACTGTACAGCATCTTCTACCTGGCAGCTTTCGTGGCAATCAACCTTGCCATAATGAATCTTCTTCCGATCCCGGCGCTGGACGGCGGCCGCGTCTTCCTGCTGCTGGTGACCTGGGTGATCGAGCGGATCACACGCAAAAAGCTTAATCCCAGATATGAGGGCTATATTCACGCTGCCGGCATGGTGCTGCTTCTGGGCCTTATGGCATTCGTGATGCTGAATGATATTGTGAGGATCGTAAAAGGATGAGAACGAGAAACGAGACAAGACAGATCCGCGTGGGCGAGCTCCTGCTCGGCGGCGGTGCGCCGGTCACGGTGCAGTCCATGTGCAACACCAAAACCTGGGATGTGGATGCCACAGTCGAACAGATCAAGGCCTTCCGCAGCGCGGGCTGTGATATCGTGCGTCTTGCGATCCCGGATGTCCGGTCGGCCGAAGCGATCCCGGCTATCAAGGAGCAGGTCGATCTGCCCCTGGTGGCGGATATTCATTTTGACTATAAGCTCGCCCTGATGGCGGCCGAGCGCGGCATCGACAAAATCCGCATCAATCCCGGCAACATCGGCGGTCCGGAGAATGTCAGGGCGGTTGCGGACGCCTGCCGGGA
>CADCQZ010000472.1 GCA_902803675.1 uncultured Eubacteriales bacterium | reverse complement strand
CTCCCATGGGAGGATCTCCTCTTCCGCGTCCTTGGCTTTTTCGGCGCTGTCGTCATCAAGGAGCCTCAGGATCCGGTCCGCCAGGCCTTCTCTGTTATAAGGCGTCACGGTGATCACCCTCACCCGGGGATGGTTTTTGATCATCTCATGCCAGGGCTGGTCCCTGCGCAGCACGCCCAGCACCGGGGCGGGCCCGTCCAGGCAGTCCAGGATGGCTTTTTGAAACAAAGGGGCATTTTTTTCCAGGTGCCCGCACTCGTCCATCAGTATGAGCGCGTCCGGGTCGCCCGCGGCTTCCTTCAAAAGATCCACGCCCAGGGTGTCGAACATGCCCGGCACAGGCCGCATTTTCCCGTCCGTGAGGCAGGCCACCATGTGCTCCGGGTCAAAGCTGTCGGGCCTTTCCGCCGGGAGCATGTACAGGGAGGAGGAGCCCCTTTCAGAGGTCAGGAACCGGGTCAGGAACCCTTTGATGGGCCTTGATGTCATCTCCGTTACCCGCTTCACGGCCCGGCTCTTGCCCACCCGTCTGTCCCCGGTCAGGAACACGTGCATCTTTGAAGCCCCCTTTTTCCCGATGTTTTCCGGCTCTATTATAGCCCGGATCTGCCCGCTTGACAATTCCGTAAAACCGGCGCGGACGACATTCGTCAAATAATCGCACTTGATATTTGGGGCCGCTGCCTATATAATAGCCTTAAGGAAGGAGGGGCGGCACAGTGTTCAATATCGGGTTCGCGGAGTTGATCCTGGTCCTGCTTGTCGCCTTTCTGGTGGTGGGTCCCAAGGATCTGCCGAAGGTCGCGCGCTGGCTGGGGCGGTGTGTCCGCAAGGCCAGGCAGCTCATCCGGGAGGTCAAGCAGGAGATCGGCTGGGATGAGCTCACCGAGGAGACCAAGTCCATCAAGCAGGATCTGGACCAGACCATCAAGGACAGCGACATCACGGCCGATATCCGCAGCGCGTCCAATGACTTCAAAAAGAGCGTGGATGACGCCCGCAAGAGCACCGGCCTGAAAAAGCCCTGAGCTTTAAGGAGGAAACATTATGAGACTTGGCACTACTGAGATCGTCCTGATCGTCATCCTGGCGCTGGTGCTGTTCGGCGGCAAAAAGCTGGCGGGCGTCGGCAAGGCCCTGGGCAAGAGCATCAAGGATTTCAAGAACGAGGTCAAGGAAGACGCCCCGGAAGAGAATAAGGAAGAGGAAAAGAAAGACTGATCATGGAGCCGTCTGAACACAACCCAACGGAAAACGCTCTTCCGGAGGATACGGATAAGGAGGCCCTGACCGAGCAAGAGGACGGGGAAGAAAAGCTGACCGGGGAGGTTGAAAACAGATCCCCGCTGCTCAGCCATCTCCTGGCGCTCAGGAAGGTGCTGGTCATCTCCGCCGCGGCGGTGGTGGCGGCGTTCGTGGCGGTCTTTTATCTGGCGATCGATCCCCTGATGGGCTGGATCATCGATCCCATCCAGTCCAGGAACATCCAGATCATCTACACCGCCATGTCCGAGGCCCTGGTCACCAAGTTCAAGGTGGCCCTGATCGCTGCCGTGGTGGCGGCCAGCCCGGTGATCATCTGGCAGATCTGGGGGTTCATCAAGCCGGCGCTGTATCCGGTGGAAAAAAAGCGCTTCAGGATCCTGTTTTTCCTGGCGCTGCTTTTGTTCCTGACGGGCGTGACCTTCTGCTATTTCGCTGTGTACACCCTGGCGCTGGAGTTCTTCCTGGTGGCGGGCCAGGATCTGGCCACCCCGATGCTCAGCATCGACAAGTACGTCAATTTCCTGTTCGGCTTCATCGTGCCCTTCGGTATCGCCTTCCAGCTGCCCGTGGCATTGTACCTGACCACCCGTATGGGCTGGACCGACTATAAAAAGCTCTCGGGGAAACGCAAGTACGTGATCCTGGGCGTGTTCGTCCTGGCCGCGATCCTCACGCCGCCGGACATCGTGTCCCAGGTGGCGCTGGGCGTGCCGCTGTGCGTGCTCTACGAGATCAGCGTGGTCGTCGCCCGGTTCACCAAGCCCAGGGAGCGGGAATGATCCCGGCCCGGGAGTTTAAAAGCCTGTCCGAAGCGGCGGGCTTTTTTTCTGACGTTTGAGGCGTGAAAAGGCATTTTTAAGCCGTTCGTCCTTGAAGAAACGGGCGGCGGTGGATTATAATCCGAACGTACGAGATCAAGGAGGTCATATCACATGATCAGGCTGGAACATGTCACCAAGGAATACGGGAACAGCGGCAAAAGGGCGGTGGACGATCTGACACTGCGGGTAGGCCCGGGAGAGCTGTTCGGGTTCATCGGGCCCAACGGCGCGGGCAAGACCACCACCATCAAAATGATCACGGGCATCCTCAGGCCCACATCGGGATCCGTTTTCGTGGACGGGATCGATATGGCGGCCGATCCCATGGCGGCCAAGGCGGTCATCGGCTTCGTGCCGGACGGGGCGGACCTGTTCGATAGGCTGACGGGCCTGGAGTACATCCAGTTCATCGCCGATATGTACCATGTGAGCGCGGCGGACAGGAAGCGGCGCTGTGAGGAGTACCTGGAGCTGTTCGAGATGACGGACAGCGCCAACAGCCTCATCCGCACCTATTCCAAAGGCATGCGGCAGAAGATCGCAACCATCGGCGCCCTGGTGCACTCCCCCCGGGTGTGGATCATGGACGAGCCCCTCAACGGCCTGGATCCCCGCTCCGCCTTCCTGCTCAAGGAGGAGATGAAGCGGCAGTGCGCCGAGGGGAAGACCGTCTTTTTCTCCACCCATGTGCTGGAAGTGGCCGAGAAGCTCTGCACCCGTCTGGCCATCATCCGCGGCGGCAGGCTGGCGGCGGAAGGTACGATGGACGATCTGAAGCGGGAGGAGAACGCCGCTTCCCTGGAAGAGATCTTCCTGGAACTGACCGAGAACGGGGATGACAAGAATGACTGACATGAAGCAGTATTTCACCCTGGCCCGCCTCCAGATCCGGATGGCCCTCAACACCCTCAAGTACGGCACCGGCCGAAAAGGGGGCGGGGATAAAAAGGCGGCCGCGAGGATGATCGGGCTCCTGGTGCTCTACGGGGTGCTGGCGGGCTATGTGATCTTCCTGGAGATCAAGGTGATGGACGCGGCGATCTATATGCGCATGCCCGGGCTGCTGATGCAGCTGGTGGCCCTGGCCGCCACCATGCTCTCCCTGCTTTTCTGCGTGGTGCAGAGCACCACCAGCCTCTATTTCGGGAAGGATACGGAGCTCTACGCGCCCCTGCCCGTCAGGAGCCGCGCGTTGTATATGGCCCGGCTCACCATGATCTATCTGCCGGAGTGCGGCGTCTCGGCCATGATGATCCTTCCCATGGCCTGCATCTATATGGCCAGGACCGGTTTCGACCTGGCTTTCCTCCTGACGGCGGCGGCGCTCTCGCTCGTCATCCCGCTGATCCCCGTGGCTCTGGGCGCCCTCCTGGGCGGCGCGGTCACTCTGCTCCCGGCCTACCGGAAGCACAGGGAGGGCCTGGCCACCGCCGCCAGCATGATCTTCATGCTCGTCTCCGTGGTGCTCAATTACTCCCTGGGGCAGATCAGCGGCCGGGTGGGCGCCGACAGCGACATGATGGTCTCCATGCTCTCCGGCGGGCAGAAAGGGATCAGCCGCCTGGCCGGCGCTTTCCCTCCGGCTCAATGGGCCGGGGAGGCCCTGATGGGGAGCGCCGGCAAGCTGGCGCTGCTCCTTGCCGTCGGCGCCGCGGCCGTCGCCCTGACGGTCCTCATCTTCGGGGAGGGCTATCTTGCCACAGCGTCCCAGAGCCAGGAATCCACGGCCAGGAAACGCCGTCAGGAGGCCTATCGTCTCCTGGGCACCCAGGCCTCCCTTCTTCGGAGGGAGTGGCGCGAGGTGCTGCGCACGCCGGTCTACCTGCTCAACTGCGGCATGTCGGCCCTGATGATGCCCGTGCTGATGACGGGCGGCATGGTGATGGGCTTCAGCCAGGCCGGCGATGACCTCACCGACACGCTGATGATGATCGTGGGCGGCACGGACCTGACGGTCCTGGCCGCGGTGATCGCCGCCGTCTTCTCCTTCATGGGCGGCATGAACACCGCCTGCTCCACCGCCGTGTCCCGGGAGGGGAACCGTCACGGCCTGATGATGAGCCTGCCGGCCCCGGCGTCCCTGAAGCTCCGGGCGAAAGTGCTCAGCGGCTTTATCCTGGCCGCGGCAGGCCTGGTCATCCCCACCGCGGCCCTGATGGTGATCCTGCCCACCCTGTGGCTCCAGGTGCTCAAGGCCTTCATCTGGTCCCTGCTTTTGTCCTTCGCCTTCTCCTGCGTCGCGGTGACCTTTGACGCCATCAGGCCCAAGCTCTCCTGGATGACGGAGACCGAGGCGGTGAAGCAGAACTTCAATCAGATCTTTTCCCTTCTGGCGGGCTTCGCGGTGCTCGGTCTGCTGGGCCTTGTCACTTACGCCGTCCTCAGCGCCGGCCTGAAAGGCCTCACCTGGTATCTGACGGGCGCCGTCCTTGTCCTGACCGCCGCGGCCTGGCTGCTGCTTGAGAAGGTGGGCGTGCGCGCCTATGAAAAACTGGAAATGTAAGGTGTATTGAATGGAACTCATCCGTGAACTGTCCCGGGCCCTGGAACTCCCCGCCGAGAAAGTCTCGAGCGCTGTCAGGCTCCTGGACGAAGGCAATACCGTGCCCTTTATCGCCCGGTACCGGAAGGAAGTGACGGGCGGCCTTGACGATACGGTCCTGAGGGATCTGGAAGAGCGCCTTGCCCGTTACAGGCGGCTGGACACGAGGCGGTCCGAGATCCTGCGGGCCCTTGATGAGCAGGGCGTGACGGACCCGGACCTGATCCGCAGGGTGGGGGAGGCCGCCAACGTCACCGAGCTGGAGGACCTCTACCGCCCCTGGCGGCCCAAACGCCGCACCCGGGCTTCCGCGGCCCGGGAAAAGGGTCTGGAGCCCCTGGCGGACAGCCTTCTTCTCCAGCGGGGCGATCCCGAGGCTCTGGCCGGGCCCTTTGTGGATCCGGACAAGGGCGTCCCGGATACGGATGAAGCCCTCCGGGGCGCCCGGGACATCCTGTGTGAGCGCATCAGCGAGGATCCCGCCTTGAGGGCGCGGCTGCGGGCTTTCCTGTGGGCTCACGGACGCATCGTCACGTCCCTTACGGGGGAAGATGAAGGCGTGTACGGGAATTACAAAGCCTATACGGACACGCCGGCCCGGATGCCCGGTCACCGGGTCCTGGCGGTGGACCGGGGCGAGAAAGAGGGCTTTCTCAAGGTCCGCTTCCAGGCGGATGAGGATGAGGTGCTGCCCGTGATCCGGCGCGCGTTCTTACGTCCCGGGCCCTGCGCGGAGCAGATCCGTCTTTCCTGCGAGGACGCCTGGCGCCGCCTGATGGCACCGTCCCTGGAGCGGGAGATCCGCTCCGGCATGACCGAGCGCGCCGCTTCCGACGCGCTCAAGGTCTTCAGCGAGAACCTGAGGCACCTGCTGATGCAGCCCCCGGTGCGGGGCCGGGTCACCCTGGGCGTGGATCCGGGGTTCAGGACCGGCTGCAAACTGGCGGTGGTGGACGCGTCGGGCCGGGTGCTTTTGACCGGCGTGGGGCATTTCACCCTGCCGGGACAGGAACAGGGGAAAGCCCGGGCCCGGGAGTGGATCCTGGACGCCCGCAGGCGCACCGGCTTTACCGCCGTGGCCATCGGCAACGGCACCGCTTCCCGGGAGAGCGAGGCCTTCATCGTGTCCCTGCTCGCGGAGATGCCCGGCGTTGAGTATATGATCGTGTCCGAGGCGGGCGCGTCGGTCTACTCCGCGTCGAAGCTGGGAGCGGAGGAATTCCCGGAGATGGATGTGTCCCTGCGCAGTGCCGTGTCCATCGCCCGCCGTCTGCAGGATCCCCTGGCGGAGCTGGTCAAGATCGATCCCAAGGCCATCGGTGTGGGCCAGTACCAGCACGACATGGACCAGGCCGAGCTCACCCGCGCCCTGGAGAACGTGGTGGAGGACTGCGTCAATTTCGTGGGCGTGGAGCTGTCCACCGCCAGCGCGCAGCTGCTCTCCCATGTGGCGGGCATCGGGCCGAAGCTGGCGGAGAACATCGTATCTTACCGGGATACGGCGGGCATCTCCACCCGGAAGGATCTCAAAAAGGTGCCCAAGATGGGCCCCCGGGCCTTCGAGCAGTGCGCGGGCTTCCTGCGCCTGCGGGAGAGCCCCGAGCCCCTGGACCGCACAGCCGTCCATCCGGAGAGCTACGCCGCGGCGGCCGCGGCCCTGAAGGAACTGAAACATCCCGCGGGCGCGGGGGTGCGTTCGGCCGCGGAAGGATACGGCATCGACCGTCTGGCGGCCGTCTGCGGTGTGGGGCCCATGACCATGAGCGATATCCTGGACGAGCTTGAAAAGCCTGGACGGGATCCCCGGGACGATCTGCCGCCGCCGGTGCTGCGCCGGGACGTGATGAGCCTGGAGGATCTGGCGCCGGGCATGGCTCTTAAAGGCACGGTGCGCAACGTGGTGGATTTCGGGGCCTTCGTGGACATCGGCGTGCACGAGGACGGCCTGGTGCACGTCAGCCGCATGTCGGAACGCTTTATCCGCCATCCTTCCGAGCTGGTCAGCACCGGGGATGTGGTGGATGTCTGGGTGGTGGAAGTGGACAGGGCCAGGGGGCGCATCAGCCTGTCCATGCTGCCCCCGGGCAGTCAGGGAGGAAAAACATGATCGTGAACAGTTTTGACCCCTTCTCCGCGCCCATGATCCGCCCGCATGCCGACCGGGACACGGCGGGGCCGGTGCCCGAGACCGTCATCGGCACCTTCTCCGGCGCGGTCATGGACGAGCTGAGGCGGTATCCGGGGGAAACGGTCCTGACGATGAAGTCCGCCTCCTTCAGGCCCGCGCTGGAACGGTTCGACTATCGGGGGCTCTCCCTGGGCCGCTGGCCGGTGCCCCTGGGCGGCCCCTGCGCCGTGGCTCTGTCCGAGGAGCTGTTCGCCCTGGGGGTCAGGCGCATGATCTTCTGCGGGTCCTGCGGGCGGCTCACCCCCGGCGGCAGCGGCGAAATGATCCTGCCGGATAAGGCGTACCGGGACGAGGGCACCAGTTATCACTACATGGCGCCCGGGGACTGGGTCGGGATCCCCACCTGCGGCGCGCTGCGGGAGGTGCTCACCCGGGAAGGGTTCCCGTGCGAGACCGGCCCGGTGTGGACCACCGACGCTTTCTACCGGGAAACTGAGAGCAACACCGAAAAAAGGCGGCGCGACGGCTGTATCGCCGTGGACATGGAGTGCGCCTCCATCTTCGCCGCCGCGGCCTTCCATGGCTGGGAGGTCTATCAGTTCTTCTACACGATGGACGCCCTGCTCCCCTCCGGATGGGAGAAACGCACCATGGGCGCCCTGCCCGTGAGCCACGCGGCCATGGCCGCCCGGGCCGCTCTCAAAGCGGCAGAGGCGTTTGGCGGCTGAGGCGCGTCAGACTTTTCAAGTCGGAAAGGATGATCTTATGGATATGCTCGTCAACCTGTACACCCTGCCTGAGTACCGGGAGCCGGAGGGGGTCTCTATCCGCCGCGCCCTGGCCCCGGACCGGGAAAGGATCCTCACCTGGGTCACGGACACTTTCGGCAAGGGCTGGCGCGGGGAATGCGCCGCGGCCCTGGCGGCCTGCCCGGGATCCTGTTTCATCGCCCGCAAGGACGGGCAGTGCGTGGGCTTTTCCTGCTATGACGCTACGGCGAAAGGGTATTTCGGCCCCATCGGTGTGGATGAGTCCCTGAGGGGCCTGGGCGTGGGCCGCGCGCTGCTGATACGCACCCTTGAGGCCATGCGCGAGGCCGGGTACGGCTACGCTGTCATCGGCTGGTGCGATGAGGCAGCGGGCTTTTACAGCCGTTCCGTGGGCGCTGTGCCCATCCCCGGCAGCGGACCGGAAAACACCCTTTACGGCCGCATGATCCGCTTCAGCGTGAAGCGGGATGAGGCCGAATAGATCTTTCCATCATAAAAGAGCCTCCCGGAGGGGCTCTTTTTCAGTGAGACCGGTGACCTCAGTCATCCTCCGCCAGGAGCCTGTGCAGCACCTGACGGCGGTTTTTGATGAACATCTCGGTGACCTTATAGCTGTCCGTGTCCTCATAGGCGCAGGGATGGATCCTGCCCCCGTCGAAACTGAGGATCCCGGCGCCCGGCAGGCCCAGCAGGATGGGGGAGTGGGTGGCCGCGATGATCTGGGAGCCCTCCCCGGCGCAGCGGGCCATCAGCGCCATCAGCGTCAGCTGCCGCTGGGGGGACAACGCGGCCTCGGGCTCGTCCAGCAGGTACAGCCCGCCGGGGGCAAAGTTCGTTTGGGCCAGGTCCAGGAAGCTCTCGCCGTGGGATCGCTCGTGGTAGTGCCGGGGAACTCCGCCGGGGCCTCTGGAGTATCCTTCCTCCGCCGTGGCCACATTGTAGAAGCTCTCCGCTCTCAGAAAGTATCCCCAGGCGGCTTTCCGGGGCCCCCTGATGAGCCGGACGGCACCGGCCAGGTCTGAATGGGAATCGTAGGTGGAGAACCGGTAATTCCGCGTGCCGCCCTCCGGGTTGAAGCCGCAGCTCACGGCGACGGCCTCCAGAAGGGTGGATTTCCCGCTGCCGTTCTCCCCCGTGAAGAAAGTGACGGGGGCGCGGAATGCAAGTTCACGGATATCCCTCACGGCGGGGATCCGCCTTATATAGCTGTCAGGGTCGACCGCGCTCCAGTCGATGGCCAGCCCTCTGATGATGAGCTCGTTCTTGTCCGTCATACCGGTCCTCCCAGGCCCTGTGGACAGGCCTCTTCGGGGCTATTTTACCGTGTGAGCCATCGTTTGGCAACGGGACGGATTGTAAAACCCCTGCCCGCGTGATACAATACATCACAGGAGAAAATCATTCTGAAACCTTGGAGGATCGCGATGCTCAAGCCTGAAAAACTGCTGCCTTATTACCGCCACGGGTCCCAGACGCCCTGGGGCGGCACCCGCTTAAAGAGCCTGTACGGCCGTGACATCCCGGATGAGACCACCGGGGAGAGCCTGGAGGTATCCGCGATCCCCGGCATGAACTGCACCCTGGAAGACGGCACGGCTTTCGCGGATTATCTGGCCCGATGGGGCGATAAAGCGGCCGGCACCGGGGTGAAAGGGCCCTTCCCCCTTTTGATCAAGATCCTGGACGCCCGGGACACCCTGTCGGTGCAGGTCCATCCGGATGACGCTTACGCCGCGCGTTACGGCGGCATGGGGAAGACCGAGGCCTGGTACATCCTCGCGGCGGACGAGGGCGCCCAGCTGGTCTACGGCCTGAAGGATGTGGCGTCCCGGGACGATCTTGTGCGCCTGAGCGGGACCGGGGCTCTCCGGGATCATCTGCGCCGGGTCACCGTCCGGCCGGGGGAGGTCTATTTCATCCCCTCGGGCACGGTGCACGCCATCGGCCGCGGCATCGTGCTCTATGAGATCCAGCAGTCCAGCGATATCACCTACCGCCTCTATGACTGGGACCGGAAGGACGCTCAGGGCCGCTCCCGTCCCCTGCACGTTCAGCAGGCCGCGGACGTGGCGGACCTGGATTTCTCCGGCGTGGCCGTCGCGCCGCGCCGCCTGAGCGGTACCCGGGAGCAGCTGCTCCGGGAGAAGTTCTTTTCCCTTCAGCGGATCCACGATGCCCGGGGAGAGGAGCTCCCGCCGGAGCCGGAGCGCTTCAGGCTGCTGACGGCGCTCAAGAGGACGGTGCTCACCTGCGCGGGATCCCGTATGGAGCTGGCTCCGGGCGAGACGGTCTTCCTCCCGGCGGACATGGGGCCCGCGGCCCTGGATACGGATGAGTGCCTTCTGGCTTATCCCACTTTGGAGGATCTATGACTGAGCGGCAGCTGAAGGCGCTCGAGGAGATCGGCGGCCTTGAGATATCGAAAAAAGTCTCCCTGAAGGGGCTCACCAGCTTTCGTGTGGGCGGGGAAGCGGACATCCTTATCTGCCCGCGCACCCCGGAAGCGTTCACGGAGGCGCTGGATCTCCTGCGGGGGGAGGGCCTGTCCCCGATCGTCCTGGGCAGGGGCACCAACACCCTGTTTTCGGACGAGGGCTGTTCCGCGCCCCTGATCAGCCCCGCCCGGTACCTGACGGGGATCACGCTAATGGACGGTGACCGGCTCAAGGTCGAAGCCGGCGCCACGCTCAAGGCCGCGGCCGCCTTCGCCCTGGACAACGCTCTCACGGGGCTGGAATTCGCCCACGGCATCCCGGGCACCCTGGGCGGCGGCGTTTTCATGAACGCCGGCGCCTACGGGGGCTGCATGGCGGACGTGACGGAGAGCGTGGATCTCTATGAGGACGGGGAGATCCGCCGCGTGAGCGCATCTGACATGGCCTTCGGATATCGCACCAGCCGGGCCCGCCGGGGCGGCGTGGTGCTCTCGGCGGTGCTCAAGCTCGCTCCGGGGGACCGGGAGGCCATCCGCTCAAGGATGCGCGAGCTCCAGGAGAAGCGCCGGGCCTCCCAGCCCCTGGAGTATCCCAGCGCGGGCTCTTTCTTCAAGCGGCCTGAGGGCTATTACGCCGGCGCGCTGATCGACGGGGCCGGGCTCAAGGGCGTGAGCGTGGGCGGCGCCATGGTGAGCCCCAAGCACGCGGGCTTCGTCATCAATACCGGAGACGCCTCCTGCGCGGACATCCTGGCCCTGAAGGACCGGATCTGCGCGTCCGTCCGTGACCGCTACGGGGTGGATCTGGAGATGGAAGTGGCTGTGTTCGACCGGGAGGGGAGAAGCGTATGAGCTTCTCCTCCGAGTGCCGGGCGGAGACGGCCCGGGTGGACGCCGGGAGAGCCTGCTGCCAGGAAACGGAGCTGCGGGCCCTGACGGCCTGCTCGGCTTCTTACACACTGCAGGGG
>CADCQZ010000471.1 GCA_902803675.1 uncultured Eubacteriales bacterium | reverse complement strand
GTCCGCGGCCTGGATCAGCTTCAGGAGGATGTTCTCCACGTCCTCGCCCACATAGCCGGCCTCGGTCAGGGTGGTGGCGTCGGCGATGGCAAAGGGCACGTCCAGGAAACGGGCGATGGTCTGGGCCAGATAGGTCTTGCCGGAACCGGTGGGACCGATCATCAGGATATTGCTCTTGGTGAGCTCCACGTCGTCCGACTTGTCAAAGCCCGCTTCGATGCGCTTATAGTGGTTGTAGACCGCCACGGAGAGCACCTTCTTGGCATCCTCCTGGCCGATCACGTACTTGTCCAGGAAAGCCTTGATCTCCCGGGGCTTTTTCAGGCTGAAGCGGAAATCTCCCCGATCCTGCTGGTCGCCGTCCTCAAAGCGGAACTCCTCTTCGATCATCTCCGCGCAGAGCTCGGCGCATTCGTCGCAGATGTAGATCCCGTCATAGAGGCCCGCGATCAGCTTGCGGACCTGGAACTGGCTCTTCCCGCAAAAGGCGCAGGTGCAGGGCATGTTTGTCTCTTTGCTCATGGGTCACCCTCAGCGGTTTTTGATGACGCTGTCGATCAGGCCATATTCCACTGCCTCATCCGCGCTCATGAAATTGTCGCGCTCGGTGTCGCGCTCGATGGTCTCCAACGGCTTGCCGGTGTTCTCGGCCAGGATCTCGTTCAGGCGTCTGCGGATCTTCAGGATATGCTCCGCGGCGATATTGATGTCCGTGGCCTGGCCCTGGGCTCCGCCGGAGGGCTGATGGATCATGATCTCCGCGTTGGGAAGCGCAAAGCGCTTGCCCTTGGCGCCGCCTGCCAGCAGGAACGCGCCCATGCTGGCCGCCATGCCGATGCAGATGGTGGACACGTCGCATTTGATGTACTGCATCGTGTCGTAGATCGCCAGACCGGCGGTGACAGAACCGCCGGGGCTGTTGATATAGAGCTGGATATCCTTGCCGGGATCCTCGGACTCCAGAAACAGCAGCTGCGCTACTGTCAGGCTGGCAGTGACTTCGTTTACTTCCTCGCCCAGGAAGATGATGCGCTCCTTTAACAGGCGGGAATAGATGTCGTAGGTCCTCTCACCGCGGCTGGTGGATTCCAGTACATAGGGAACTAAACTCATGGGTACTCCTCTTTATTGTGTTTGCTGCAGAACTGCCCCTTCTTATTTGGCGTTGTCCACCAGGAACTTCAGGGCCTTTCTGGTCTTCAGGTTCTCCCTGATCTCGTTGATCTGGTCTTCGTTCAGGATGGCCTTCATGCGCTCCAGGATCATGCTGTACTGCTCGCCCATCTTGGTGATCTCGGCGTCGACCTCTTCCTCGGAGACTTCGATGTTCTCGGCCTTCACGATGGCTCCCAGCACCAGGCGGGACTTGATGCCCTTTAAGGAGGCTTCCTTCTGGTTCTCCACCATCTGATCCTCGGTCATGCCCAGATAACCCAGATACTGCTGCATGCTCATGCCCTGGGCCTGCAGTCTCTCCGCGAACTCCTGGGTGGACATGCGGGCTTCGGAGGTGACCATCAGATCCGGGATATCCATCTCGGCGTTTTCCACGGCCTTCTCCAGCAGGGCGTCCTCCTTGACGCGGAGGGCTGCGTCTTCCTTCTGGGCCAGCAGTTTCTTCTTCAGGTCTTCCTTGTACTCGGCAAGAGTGTCAAAATCGGTATAGTCGGCAGCGAACTCATCGTCCAGCTCCGGCACCTGCTTCTCCTTGATGGACTTGACGGTGCAGGTGAAGACGGCTTCCTTGCCGGCCAGATCCTTGGCGTGATAGTCCTCGGGGAAGGTCACGGTGACGTCCTTCTCCTGGCCCAGTTCAAAGCCTACCAGCTGCTCCTCAAAGCCGGGGATGAAGGAATGAGAACCGATGGTAAGGGGATAATCCGAAGCCTTGCCGCCGTCAAATTCCACACCGTCGATCCTGCCGGTATAGTCCAGTACGATCATGTCGCCGTCTTTCACGGGGCGGTCTTCGATGGGGGCGAAGGAGGCGTTCTTCTCCTGCTCGCGCTTCATC
>CADCQZ010000470.1 GCA_902803675.1 uncultured Eubacteriales bacterium | reverse complement strand
GCGACCCGAAGGGGGCTCGAACCCCTGACCTCCAGCGTGACAGGCTGGCATTCTAAACCAACTGAACTACCGGGCCGTAATGGTGGGCCTTCAGGGACTTGAACCCCGGACCAACCGGTTATGAGCCGGCCGCTCTGACCAACTGAGCTAAAGGCCCTAAAGGTGATGCCCTGTTGGGGGAAAATGGTGACCCCGTCGGGAATCGAACCCGAGTTACCGCCGTGAAAGGGCGATGTCTTAGACCGCTTGACCACGGGGCCACGTTCCTTTACCCTGACTGAAATGGTCGGGGTGAAGGGATTTGAACCCCCGGCCCCATGCTCCCAAAGCACGTGCGCTACCAGGCTGCGCTACACCCCGAGGCTCACTCACCATCGCTCACAGGCGACAACAAGTATTGTACTCAAACCCGGGGGGATTGTCAAGCGGTTTTTTTAAAAAATCTTGCGGGCGGTTTTTGAGCGTCCCGACGCGGCCGACGGGGCAGGCGCGGGATCAGTCCGCCGCTGCTTCTTCCGGTGAAAGCGGCCGGCCCTGGGCCATGGCCGCGCAGCAGCAGGCACCCATCAGCCCGGCGCAGCCGGCCTGAAGGCCGCTCAGGCGGATGCCCAGGGGCACATAGCCCCTGTAATCCGCGGGGATCCTGTCCATGACCCGGCCGAAAAAGAAGGGATCGGAGATCACGCCCCCGGCGAGAACGACGCACTCGGGATCGTAAAAGCGCACCGCGTTCATGATGAGCCCGGCGGCGGCGCGCGCGGCGTCCTCCGTCAAAAGGGCGCACAGGGGATCCGTATCGCTCAGGGCGAAGATGTCCGTGGCCCTGACCCGCTCAGGCGCGGGAGGCAGCCTCAAAGCCGTGCCGGGATGATCCTTCGCCAGGCGGCGCGCCCGCTCATCCAGACCGACGCCGGCGGCCACGTTCTCCACGCAGTCATCCCGGCCGCAGAAGCAGGCCCTGCGCTCAACGATGCCCGAGGAGGTGTGCCCGATCTCACCGGCCTCGAAGTGCGCGCCGGTGAGGAGCCGTCCCTCCGAAATATAGGCCGCGGCGATCCCGGTGCCGATGTTCAAAAGCGCCAGGCTGCGGGACCTGCGGCCCATGCCGAAGGCCCATTCCGCCCGGGCCGCGCAGCGCACATCGTTGTCGATGGAGCAGCGGAGGCCGTAAAGGGCCTCCATCTCCTCTGACAGGGCGATGGGATCGCGCCGGACGGTGTCCAGCTCGCACCAGACACCGGAAGCATGATCCACCTTGCCGGGCATGCCGATGCCCAGCCCCGTGATGCCCTCCAGGCCGCGGGTGCTTCGGATGTCATCCATCGCCCGGCGCATCAGGGAAAAGGCGTTCCTCTGGGTGAGCACGCCGGTATCATACCGCTTTGTCCACAGGACGCGGCCGGTCTGTGTCATCTCACCCGCCAGCAGCTTGGTGCCGCCCAGGTCCAGGCCCAGGTATCTGTCCATATCCCTCTCCCGGCTCAATCCTTGTCGTCAGCCCCGTTTTTCCACCGCAGGATGTCCTCCAGGCGCTGTTTGAAGCGCCCCTCCAGGCCCTGATCCGTGGGCTTGTAGTACCGCGTGCCCTCCAGGCCCTCGGGCAGGCAGGTCATCCTGGCCATTTTCTCCTCGGTGTCATGGGCGTAAACATAGCCCTTGCCGTAGCCCCACTCCCCCATCAGCTTCGTGGGGGCGTTGCGCAGGTGCAGGGGCACCGGCTCGCTCACGCGCTTCAGGGCGTCCTCCTTCGCGGCCATGTAGGCCGTCTCCATGGCGTTGGACTTGGGGGCCAGCGCCAGGTACACCACCGCCTGGGTGAGATGCACGGAGCACTCCGGATAGCCGATGAAGTGGCAGGCCTGGTAGGCCGCCACCGCCAGCTCCAGGGCCCGGGGATCGGAAAGGCCCACGTCCTCCGACGCGAAACGGACCACGCGGCGGGCGATATACAATGGATCCTCCCCGCCCTCGAGCATGCGGGCCAGCCAGTAGACGGCGGCGTCCGGATCCGAATTGCGCATGGATTTGTGCAGGGCGGAGATCAGGTTGTAGTGCTCCTCGCCCTTCTTGTCATACAGGAGGGACTTTCTGGAGGTGCACTCCGCCAGCACTTCCCGGGTGACGGTGACGCGCCCGTTCTCCTCGGGAGAATTGAGCACCGCCATCTCCAGGACCGACAGGGCCGCCCGGGCGTCGCCGTTGGCGAAGGCCGCCAGGACGCGGACCATGTCCTCCTCCATGACGATCTCGCGGCCGTCGAAGGCGCGCTCGTCCTTGAGGGCCCGGGACAGGAGCTGAAAGATGTCCCCCTCCGACAGGGGCTTGAGCAGGAACACCCGGCAGCGGCTCAGGAGCGCCCCGTTCACCTCAAAGGACGGGTTCTCCGTGGTGGCGCCGATCAGGATGATGCTGCCCTTTTCCACATAGGGCAGGAAGGCGTCCTGCTGGGCCTTGTTGAACCGGTGGATCTCGTCCACGAAGAGGATGGTGCGCTCCCCGAAGACGGCCTGCTCCTCCGCCCTGGCCATCACCTGTTTGATCTCCTTGACCCCGGAGGTGACGGCGGAGAAATTGACGAAGGCGCTGTGGGTGCTCCGGGCGATGATCTGGGCCAGGGTGGTCTTGCCCACCCCCGGCGGGCCGTAGAAGATCATGGAGCTGACCTCGTCCCGGTCGATCATGCGGCGCAGCACGCGCCCCTCGCCCACCAGATGGCTCTGGCCCACGAACTCGCTCAGGTCCCTGGGGCGCAGCCTGTCCGCCAGCGGCTGGAGCCGCGGCGAAGAAAAGAAACTATCCTGCTCCATCTTGAGCCCTCCGGGCGGCGCCCGGGAAGAGCGCCGCCGCCATCACAAAAAAAGGAGAGGAAAGCCTCTCCTTTTTTACCCCTCGCGGGATCAATACTTACGCTTACGAGCCGCTTCGGCCTTCTTCTTGCGCTTCACGCTGGGCTTCTCGTAATGCTCACGTTTCCTGACCTCAGCCAGGACGCCAGCGCGGGCACACTGCCGCTTGAACCGCTTCAGCGCGCTTTCCAGCGATTCGTTTTCCTTGACGCGAACTTCAGACACTTTTTTCCCTCCCTTCGCCATATCGCCCCCGATAGATCACCGTGAAACACGGCGCATGGCGACCGTGGCGATATTATACAGCGGTGGACCGCTGACGTCAAGTGCTTTCGGGAGCCGGATGAAATTTAACATTTGCCCCGAAAATCACCCGTTGACCGCCTCAGATATGGGGACCCGCCGCCACCAGCGCCTTGCCGGCCTCGTTGCCCTCATACTTCCTGAAGTTCTTGATGAACCGGCCCGCCAGGTCCTTCGCCTTGGTCTCCCACTCGGTGGGATCGGCGTAGGTGTCCCGCGGATCGAGGATGCCGGTGTCCACGCCCTTGAGCTCGGTGGGCACTTCCAGGTCGAAGTAGGGGATCACCTTGGTGGGAGCGTTGAGGATATCGCCGTTGAGGATGGCGTCGATGATGCCGCGGGTATCCTTGATGGAGATGCGCTTGCCGGTGCCGTTCCAGCCGGTGTTGACCAGGTAGGCCTTC
>CADCQZ010000469.1 GCA_902803675.1 uncultured Eubacteriales bacterium | reverse complement strand
GGTTCTGCATTCGCTGTCTGCTCCTCTCGGCAAAGAGTGAAGCGTTATACTGCCGGGCTTTCACTCCCGTTTATTATAGAGGAAAGATCTCTTTCATTCAAGATTGTGTTCAGGTTTTAAAACACATTTGTAAAGCAGCGCCCGGATATCTCAGCGCGCGGTCTCAGGCGAAAAACACGTCGGGACGGCCGTGGCTTTTTTCCACGGTCGATAAGCATTTTCAGGGGCGCAGAAATATTTCAAAAAAAAGTTTCCGCTTTCAGCTGCCATCACGCGGAGCATCCCGTATCAATAGGTGTCCGCGGTAAAACACCGGGACGATAAAACAAAAACGAACGAAAAAAAAGGAGATGTGATTTCAATGTTGAAGAAGATCGTTACCATGCTGCTGGCCCTGTGCCTCGCCGTCACCGCCCTGTTCCCCGCCTTTGCCGAAACCGCCCAGGCCGCTGAAAAGAAAGTGGTCAACTGGGATGAAGCCCGCCAGAAGCAGTTCGCGGACGCCGGTTTTGCCGGTGAACTCAAAGCTTTCGGGCCCTCCGGTGTCAGCGTGATCATTCCCAACGATTACACGCAGGCCGGTTTGACCGATGAAAGCGCCGCCGCCGGCACCCTGGCTGCCTTCGCGAAGGCCGACGGTTCCATGATCGCCATCGTCCAGACCAAGCCCGTCGGCGTCAAGTTCCACAACATGGACGACGTGGAGAGCTCCGCCCGCCAGGGCGACCCCAACGGCAACTTCCAGTGCGCGATCGTCAATGGGCTCGATGTCCTGATCTATATCATCCCCAAGAAGGATGTTTCCACCATCATGACCCTGCTCGACAACGGTGAGATGTTCACCGTGACCTGCACCAACCTCTCCGCCAACAAGGACCTCTGCTCCTTCGTGGCCTCCTCCCTCCAGATCAGGAAGTGATCCCGTCCTCCGCGGATCGATCCATCAAAAACGTTTCCCTGAAGGGCTGCGAAAAGCAGCTCTTTTTTTTGACCGATACAAAAGTTCGTAAGGTGACGGATATAAAAAGGCGTATCGAAACGGCAGCATGAAGGAAGGCACCAAAGAACAGGCACGGCGCGAATTAATGTTACTGCTCACCTCCGGCAGTGCTATAATATATCGGGCAAAGGAACAGCGGTCCCATGAGCCGCCGTTCCGATGCTCAGGACCAATGCGGCAGCCCTGCCGCGGCGCCCGACACAGGAGAAGATTTCCTATCAGACAAGGAGCGGTCAAGTATGCTGTTTCAAACACTGGATAAACTCAAGCGCCAGTCGATCCTGGCAGCGATCATCATGATGGCTCTGAGCGTGTTCATGCTGATCTGCCCCGAAAGCTATGTGAATACCCTCGTGGTGACCGTGGGGTACGGGATGATCATCTTCGCGATCGTGGAGATGCTTGAATTCATCGCCAGCAAAAAAGCCCTGATCCACTATATCATTTTTACAGGCGCCTTATTCATCGCTGTCCTCGGCCTTTTCATCCTCATTTACAATCAGGATCTGCTCAAAGCCCTGGGATGGCTGTTCGGTTTCGTGCTGGTATCGGACGGCCTGTTTTCACTGCTGAACGCCCTGCTGTTCGTTCGCCGCTCCAATCGGAAGGGCTGGTGGATCCTGATCGTATTGGCCGTCGTGCTCATGGCACTGGGGGTGCTGATCTTCCTGAATCCCTGGTGGGATTCCCCGGCCCTGCTCACGAAGATCATCGGCGGCGCGCTCCTGTTCTCCGCTTTCGCGAGCGCGCTGAGGCTCATCTGGGTGTGGCCTTTCAAAAACGGGAAGGAGAGTGCGGAAGATGCCTCTGAACGATAAAGCGCGGAAACTGGCGGATAAACTTGAAAATGAAAAAGAGCAGATCATGCACAGCACGGAGGAAATGAGCGCGGAACTCAAGCGGCTCCTTGAAAGCGAGATCGACGCGTTCAAAAAACGCGAGAAGCACCGCTCCACCGAAATGCTCGCCATCTTTGCCAGGCATAACTTCTACGCCAACGGTTTTACACCGTGGGAGCTTCGGACCACCCTGGAGGATCTCGGGCCCACCTATGTCAAGATCGGGCAGATCATGTCCAGCCGGGTCGATCTGCTCCCCAAAGAATACTGCAGGGAGCTGGAAAAGCTGCGCAACAGCGTAAAGCCTCTGGACCCGGCCGTGGCAAAAGCCGTCATCGAACAGGAGACCGGAAAAAAGATCGATGAGATCTATTCCGAGTTCCGGGATGAACCGCTGGGGTCCGCGTCGATCGCGCAGGCCCATTACGGCGTCCTCAAGGACGGCACCCGGGTCGTCACAAAGGTCCAGCGCCCTTTGATCGCCGACATGATGCGAAAGGATCTCGCGCTTCTGAGCAAGCTGGCGGACCTGGTGAACGTCATCGAGGAAGATTCCGACGAACAGGTCATCGACTTCAAGTCGGTGATCGCGGAGATCGAACATGTGACCAAAGCCGAGCTCGATTTCCGCGTGGAGGCGGAGAACACCCGTCTCTTCAGGGAAAAGTGCCTCGATGACGAGGAGAACATCTCCTGCCCCGCCGTCATCGATGACCTGACCACCGAGCGCATCTTCACCATGACCTATATCGACGGCTGCTCTGTCGCCGATACGGAAAAGCTCGCCGCGGAGGGCTGCGACCTTGATGCGATCGGGCGCGTGATCGTGGACAGTTACCTGCATCAGGTGCTGGACGTGGGCATATTCCACGCCGATCCGCATCAG
>CADCQZ010000468.1 GCA_902803675.1 uncultured Eubacteriales bacterium | reverse complement strand
GATGCCCTTATGCTTTTGGGCCAGGTTCCTCACCAGGGTGGATTTCCCCGCGTAGGACGTGCCGATCACGAAATACACGTTTTTAAGGTCCATAGGCCCTCCCGTGTGGTTTTGCCGGTATTATAGCATGCCGCCCGGGGAAGTGCACTGTTTTTGTATTTGTTCGTCCCATGCCCGTGAATATGAAAACGGGTCTCATTTTTGTATTGACATCCGGGGCCGCGTGGTTTAATATTGAGAACGGTTCTCATTTCAAGAGGGGGATGTGGGCTTTGGCTGGGAAGACGGGCTACAGGACACGGGCTCAGGAAGAGATCCTGGCCTATTTAAAAGGGACGCCGGGGGTGCATCACACGGCGGCGGAGCTGAAGGCGCATTTCCGGGAAGAGGGGATCCCCATCGGGACCGCGACGATCTACCGCCAGCTGGAAAAGTTCGTGGACGAGGGGAGCATCCAGAAGTATTTTATCGGGACCGGCGAAAGCGCCTGCTACGCGTACGTGGATCAGCCCGGGGCGTGCCGCTCTCATTTCCACTGCAAGTGCGAACGCTGCGGATGCCTGATCCATCTGGACTGTGAGGAGCTCAGGTCGATCCGCACCCATCTGGAAGAGCATCACGGCTTTCAATGGAACGCCGGCAAAACGGTTTTCTACGGGCTTTGCGACAAGTGCCGGCGGGCCTGAAACGATGACAGAATGATCTGAGAAAGGAGGGAGCGGGGCATGGAACGAATGAAAAAGATCGGCGCGGGCCTTCTGTGCGTGATCCTGATCCTGGCCCTGGCCGCTTCCTCCGCTTTTACCGTTCACGCGGCGGGGCATGACTGCGCGGGAGAGGACTGCCCGGTCTGTCACGCGGTCGCCGCGGGCTTTAAACTGCTGCGCGTTTTGAGCGTGGCGGTATTCGTTCTGCTCCTGATCATGTGCGTCCCGGCCGCGGGGCGCGTATGGCGTTATATAAAAAGCTTCACCGGGTCCCTGAGCGCGACGCCGGTGACACTCAAGATCCGGCTGAACGATTGACCGGTCTGAAAACCAAAAGGATCGCGTGATCCGGGGAGACTTGTGCCGTGAGGCACCGGTCCCCGGATGGCGGATCCTTTGTTTTCGTGTATCAAAAAAAGTCGATCGACACCGGAGGAATATAAAAAAATGAAAAAGATCATCAGCCTGGCGCTTTTCATCGCGCTGGCCGTATCCTGCGTGATCCCCGCCGCGCCGGCGGAGGATAAGAAGCTGAGCGTCGTCGCCACCATTTTCCCGATCTACGACTGGACGCGGGTGATCCTGGGGGACGACACGGACGCGTCTATCACGCTCCTTCTGGACAGCGGCGTGGACCTGCACAGCTATCAGCCCACCGCAGCCGATATCATGAGGATCGCCGCCTGCGACGTGTTCATCTACGTGGGCGGGGAATCGGACGAGTGGGTGGAAGACGCCCTGAAGGAAGCCGTCAATCCCGGCCTGATCGCGGTGGATCTGGTAGAAGCCATGGGCAGCGATATCCGTTTGGAGGAGATCGTGGAAGGCATGGAACATGAGCATGACGGCCACGGCGAAGAGGACCACGATCATGAGCATGATGAAGAGGATCACGACGAAGAGGACCACGATCATGATCATGAGCACGGGGACGAAGTGGACGAACACGTGTGGCTGAGCCTGCGCGGCGCGAAGAAGCTGGTGGGCGTCATCGCCTCCGCCCTGGCCGAGGCCGATCCCGGCCGTGCAGGCGTCTACGCGGCGAACGCCGCGGCGTATATGGAAGAGCTCACCGCGCTGGACCGGGAATACACGTCCGCCGTATCGGAAGCGGCTCTGAGGACCTTCCTGTTCGGCGACCGTTTCCCCTTCCGCTACCTGGCGGACGACTACGGCCTTGACTATTACGCCGCTTTTACCGGATGCTCCGCGGAGACCGAGGCCAGCTTCCAGACCATCGCGTTCCTGTCGCAGAAGGTGGACGAGCTGGGGCTGGGCGCGGTGCTGACCATCGAGGGAACGAACCACAAGATCGCCGAAACGATCATCAGCACGGCCAAAGGACAGGATCTGAAGCTGCTCACGATGGACTCCATGCAGGGGCGCACCCTGCGGGATGTTCAGGCGGGCGTGACGTATCTCAAGGTCATGCGGGACAACCTGGAAGTGCTCAAACAGGCCCTCAACTGACCTCGACCGACTGACTTTACCGCCGGGGGCGGGGCG
>CADCQZ010000467.1 GCA_902803675.1 uncultured Eubacteriales bacterium | reverse complement strand
GTCATCACCGGACGCAGCCGGTCCACCAGCGCGGGCAAAGTATCCGGCAGACGGCCCGCCGCGAAGATATCCAGCAGCATCAGCCCTACCAGGGAAACAGCCTGTCCCACCAGGGACGACAGTTCCACCCGGGTGCGCAGGGCCCAGTCATAGGCGCGTGTGGGGGGATGGTGGGTCACGAAGGAAGCCACGTCGCGCATGCGGGTATCCATGTATCCCAGGGTGCGGATGCAGATCGCGCCGCCCACGGCCGACAGGGCCAGGGCGATGAAGGCATCCCCCCGCACCATGGTATCGAACACCCGGACATACCAGATGACACCGTAGAACCAGATGGCGCTCCCCATGATCAGCACGTTCCCCGGATCCGATCTTTCTCTCAGGACCCGGCGGTGGATCAGGTCTGTCAGCAGCACAGCCGCCAGAAGAACGGCCGCCATGGCCATGGCGGCGAGCACAGTATCCGACAGGGCCGCCACGAGGGCGTACTCAAAGGCCATGGTGACCTGGAGGGCCGCCGCGGTCACCACCGTGAGGAACTGGAACCGCCGGTAAGCCATGACATGGCGCAGCGTCTCGATCTCCTTTTCATCATCCGGCGCCGTGGCCCGGAGCACCCGGCGCTCCCGCCACAGTTCCTGACACTCCACGATCGTACCGAGAAGGGCGCCTCCCGAAAGGGAGAGAGCGGTCCGGCCGTCCGCGCAAAGGATGACCATCACGATCAGCGGCAGCAGGAACAGACTCTCGGCGACGATCATCCGTGAAAAGGCGGAGCGCACGGGCCGTGTCTGCATCAGGTCCTTCTCCACCAGATAACCGGTCACCGTCATACGCAGGGTCAGCATCAGAGCGATGGCGCTCATCACCCACAAAGACCTATCGGTCAGGCGGATGGGGAGCACGGACAGGACCACCGGCAGGAGCAGCAGGGGCACCATCAGGATGCCCCAGGACAGGATCTTTTCTTTACGTGACAGCACACGGCTCCTGGGCGGGCGCTGCATCCCGGTAAAGAGCACCGCCATCCGGCCGAACAGGTACAGCGTACCGCCCGCGATGGGAAAGCCCAGAAGGGACTCAGACGCGATGATACAGTATATGAAATGGAACAGCACGCTCACCGAAAAAGCCTGCCAGTAGACAGGCTGCGAGAACCGCTTATCCGAAGAATTATCCTTATGCCCCTCAGGCATCCCGTATCCTCCGATATTTCCCGGAACCCCGTCCTATTCCCGGACAGTCTCCGGCTCGATAAAATCCGCCTGTGCCTCAGGCATGTGCTGGAGGGCCATGATCAGGCCATCCTCGCCGTTATCCTCATAATACCGTTTCCTCACCCCGACCTTCTCAAAGCCGAAGGAAGCGTACAGTCCCTGAGCGGTCAGGTTGCTTTTGCGCACCTCCAGAGTGGCGTAACACGCGCCCAGGTTCGAAGCGTACTGCAAAAGTTCCCCGGTGATGCGCTTTCCGATGCCCCTCCCCCGCCACTTTTCCGCCACGGCGATATTGGTGACATGGGACTCGTCCAGGATCACCCAGATGCCCGCGAAGGCGATGATCTCTCCTCCCGTTTCCGCCACCAGGTACCTCGCGCAGGGATTCGCGGTCATCTCCCGTTCAAAGTCCCGCACCGACCAGGGCCTGGGAAAGGTCTCCTCCTCGATGCGGTGGACCTTTTCCACGTCCCCGAGCACCATTCTGCGGATCACGATATCATCCATGCGCTCTCTCCACAAGGTTCCTCTGGCGTTCCGCCTGCGGCGGCCGCAGATACAGGGGCATCAGATCCTGCCAGGACACCTTCCCTTCCGGGTGTCGCATCGCCCAGGCTGCCACGGCCGCCGGGCGCAGATAGCCGTGCTCCGGCGGAGCGAAGAAGACCCTGCCCGGTTCCGGGAACCTTTCCGCGAGCCATTCCCTGTATTTGAGCGTGCCGTCGCCCAGGAACATCAGCGGCCCAGAAAAAGCCTCCACCGCGTCGGCGTAGTCTGTGAGGGGCATGGGCGCATCCTCCATCAGGCGCTTGTGATCCGTTCCCGAAAAGGCCGCGCCGTACACCTGCTGTGCCCGCGCGTCCTGAATGGGGCAGATCACGCCTTCAAAGCCCGTGATGTTCAGAGCCGTCGCCTCCAGGGCATCCACGCCCAGGCAGGGGATATCCAGCACATGAGCCGTCGCCTTGGCCGCCTCCACGCCCAGACGCACTCCGGTGAAGGAACCTGGGCCCACCGTCACGGCGATCAGATCCATATCCTTCAAAGCCAGGCCGGAACGCGTCAGGGCCTCTTCCATCATGGGCATCAGATTCACGGAATGCGTCAGGCCGTTGCGGACCGCCGCCTCATAGCGGATCAGGCCCTCCGAAGCCACCGCCACGCCGGCCACGGGGCCGGATGTATCCAGAGCCAGGACGTTCATTCGATCGAACCTCCCAAATGTTCCATATCCTTCAAAAGCGTATCAAGGGAATGAAATCCCCCCTCGGGGTCCAGGGTGATACACCGCTCATCCTCGCCGGGTCCCGCCGTGATGCGCACTTCCAGGCGGCAGTCCTGCAGGGCCTCCTCGGCCCGCTCGGGCCATTCCACGATGGCCAGGGTATCTCCCGGCAGCATCTCATGGAAACCGGCTTCCCAGATCTCCTCCGGGTCCGCGATCCTGTACCAGTCGAAATGGCAGAGCGTCTCCCCATCCGCCTCATACATGTTCATAAGGGTGAACGTGGGGCTCGGGATCGGTCCCCGGACGCCCTTGCCGCGCAGGATGCCCCGGCTCATCTCGCTCTTGCCGGCCCCCAGATCTCCCCTTAAGACCACCAGGTCCCCCGCCCGCAGATCCCGTGACAAAAGGGCGCCCAGCGCCCTCGTCTCCTCCGCCGAGCGGGTCGTAAACTTCAAACGCATCCTGACGGTCACTCCCCGTCCCGGCCGTCGTACACATCCTGCCACAGGGCCAGGAACTCATCCATCCCGGCTTCCTTCAGGGATGTGACGAAAGCGGAATAAGTCTCTTCGGTGAGATCCCGTTCCCCGAGCACCCACTGAGCGATGGCGATGTCCACCATGGGCCCCAGTTTGGCCTGGAGCTCAGAGATCCTCGATGCCTGGTCATTCGTCAGGCTGACATACGGGAAGGGCAGCACACAGTAACTGTTGAAGTCTTTCAGCGCTTTCAATACGCCGCCCAGGTCCGCGTCACCGTAGCGGCTCTGGAAATCATCCGCGGAATAGCCCGGATAAGCGACGGATGAGGAGAGCACATTGGTGATGGTATAGTAGCTGTTGGATTTGGAGCTCTCCGTCAGGCGCCAGGTGCCGTCCCCGTCCACCAGGAAGTCCCTGTTCCTTTTGCCCACGGCAGCCAGAACAGCGCCTTCCTCCCCATACAGAGCGTCCACCCAGCGCAGCGCCGCCGGCACGTCCTTGCAATGGCTCGTCACGGCGAAGGTGCCCCGGATCAGGCCGGTGCCGAAATCACGGTAAACACGTCTGCCCTCGAATTCCAGAGGCATCAGAGGCTCATAATCCGCCTGCCACTGGGCGGGCAGGAAGTTGGAGATCAGCGGGGCCAGGACGATACCGTAGACCTGATCCTTCTTTTCATCCGTCACCTCGCGCAGGGCATCGCTGGTGGTGAAGCCGTCCTTGTCCAGGAGACCTGCAGCGTACATATCACGGCACCAGGCGATAAAGAGGCGGTAATCATCCTCCGCCGGGGCAAAGACCACCTGTCCGTCACGCACGCAAAGATTGTAGTCGTTGGCGACGATGCCGAAGGCATGGGCCAGGAATTTAAGATCGAAAGGACCCATGAAGCCCAGGGGCTTCTCATCCTCCGCCCGGCCGTTCCCGTTGCAGTCCGCGGCTTTGAACGCCCTGAGGACCGCTTCCAGTTCCTCCAGGGTATTCGGCGCCTGCATGCGCACCCGGCTCAGGAACTTTTTATTGATCCACATCACGTTCTGGGACGGGGTCTCATTGATGTAGGGCAGGGCGGGGATCGTTCCGTCCTTCAGGGTGATCGCGTCCCTGTAAGCCGGGAAGCGGTCCAGCAGCGCCGTCAGGTTCGGGCAGCATTCCTCCAGATACGGTTTCAGGTCGATCAGCACGCCCGAGGCGGTCATGGTCTCGCACTCCGCCTGGCTCAGCTGCGCCATGAAAAGCGCGTCCGGCATATCCGCGTCCCCTTTGGTCATGGAGGATTTATACTTTTTCCATTCCTCCGCGCTGACGAACTGCCTCGTCCCGACATGGAGGCCCGTCAATTCGTCCATGGCGGCAAAAAAGGCGTGATCGCTCCAGCTGCGGTACTGGGTGGTATCCAGCCCCGCGATGATGAGATCCGCTTCCGGCGCGGTATTCTCGGCCGTGACCGTCACCGCTCCGGCAAGGAAAAGCATCACGAGCCCTATGGAAAGGATCCTTTTCATCAACTTACGCCTCCTTCAGGCTGAAATAACGGCCCGTATCCACGTCGCCGGTACAGACGATCTGCGCCGGCCCCGTCATATAGACCCCGTCAGGTCTTCTTTCGATCGTCATCGCGCCCAGAAGAGGTCTCACCACTCTCGGCCCGGCGGCGCCCGTCAGGCGCTCATGGATCACCGCGGCGGCACACGCGCCGGTGCCGCAGGCCAGGGTGGGTCCGGCGCCTCTCTCCCAGGTCCGGATGGTCAGGCTGCCATCCTCTTCGACCCGCACGAAGTCGGCGTTGATCCCTTCTGAAAACACCGGATGCTTCTCGATCCCGGGCCCCAGGGCAGCCACATGCTCCCGGGACACGTCATCGGTGAACACGATGCCGTGGGGCACGCCCATGAAGACGCCATGCACAGTGACTTCTTCCCCGCCCGACGTGAGGACGACATTGTCAGGATCGATATCGGGCGCTTTGATGCCCAGCGCTTCCCGGGTAAAAACAGGCTGACCCATGTTGACCGTCACCAGGGCGTCGGCGCCGTTCATATCGACCCTGATACGCTGGAGCCCGGACAGGGTATCCACCGTCATCTCGTCGCCGGCTGCCCGGCCGCTCAGGCGGGCCGTCAGGGCCGCGCAGCGGATGCCGTTGCCGCACATCTGCGCCCGGCTGCCGTCGCTGTTGTACACCGACATGAAAAAATCGGCGTTCCCGCAGGGCGACAAAAGCAGGATCCCGTCCGCGCCGATGCCCGTGTGCCTGTCGCAGATCGTTATCGCCGTCCGTCCCCAGTCCGTATTGCGGGGCGCCTCGTCCTCCCACAGGAGCACAAAATCGTTCCCGAGGCCATGGGCCTTATAAAATCTCATGCCATCCTCTCCCCATGCGCGTTAAAGCGGACACATTCCGCTTTTTCCACCGCCTCACGCATCAGTTCACCGGCATCCAGGTCTTTTTCGGCCTCTTCGACCTTTTCAAGGCGGGGCCGCGTCGCGGGATGGCGGGGGGTGAATACGGTGCAGCAGTCCTCAAAAGGCAGGTTGGATATCTCCAGGGTACCGATCTGCTCGGCACGATGGATGATCTCGATCTTGTCGAAACCGATCAGCGGCCGGAAAACGGGCATCCCGGCCACAGCGTCCGTGGCGTTGAGGGCTTCCATGGTCTGGCTGGCGACCTGCCCCAGGCTCTCGCCGGTCACCAGAGCGCCGCAGTGTTCCTTCCTGGCGATGGTCTCGGCGATGCGCATCATGCAGCGCCGCATGATGAGGGTGGTGTAGTCCTCGGGGCAGCGCTGGTGGATCGCGGTCTGTACCGCGGTGAAGGGCACGATGTACACCTTGATGCCGCAGCAGTACCCGGCCAGGATCTGCGCCAGGTCCAGCACCTTCTGCCTGGCCTGCTCACTGGTGTAAGGGAAGGAATGATAGTGCACGGCGATGAGCTCCACGCCCCTTTTGGCGATCATATAGCCCGCCACCGGACTGTCGATCCCGCCGGAAAGGAGCAGGGCCGCCTTGCCGCCGGTGCCCACCGGCATGCCGCCCGCCGCGGGCAGCACCTGGGAGTAGAGGTACGCCTTGTCCCGGATCTCCACGCGCAGCACATGATCCGGCTTACGGACGTCCACCGTGAGCGAACCGCCGGCGTTTTCGAGGATATACTCCCCGATCCGGGCGTTCAGGCCCGGAGTATCCAGGAAATAATGTTTGTCGGACCGGCGGGCGTCCACCTTGAAGGTCCCGGTAAAGGCGCTCATCATTTCCGCGGCCGCTTCCAGGACCGTATTGAAATCTTCCTTATCCATCTCCACCGCGGGGCAGACGGAATGCACGCCGAACACTTTCCTGATCCTCAGGACCGCCTCGTCCCTGTCCTCGTAACCGCGGACCAGGATCCGGGCGTCATGCAGCGTCACCTCGGCGCCGGTACCTTCCAGGCTCTGGCGCACCCGCTGCACCAGGGCCCGCATGAACTGGGGCCTGTTCAGGCCCTTCAGATAGATCTCACCGTATTTGACAAGAATGATATCGCTTTTCATTTTCCCTCCGGATCATCTGCGTTGAAAGGGGGCCCACAGGGCATGCTGCCTGGCGATCTCCTCCGCCGCCTCGTCCATTTCCTCCAATGTGTTATCGGGGCTCAGGCTGAAGCGCAGGGCGCTCTCCGCCAGGGCCGGCCTGACATGCATGGCTTTGAGCACGGGGCTGATCTTCTGCTTGCGGGACCCGCAGGCGGAGCCCACCCCGATGTAGATCCCCGCGGTCTCCAGGGCATGGACCATCGTTTCCGAGCGCACGGGCGGCAGGGACATGTTGAGGATATGGGGCGCGGCCGCCGGACTGCCGGGAAGGGGGCCGTTCACTTTGGCGCCGGGCACGGCTCCCATGAGCCGCTCATAAAGCCGGGCCTTGACTTTCGCCATATCATTGTCCCTCGGATAAGCGTTCACGGCGGCTCCGAGGCCCAGGATGCCCGGGATGTTCTCCGTCCCGGAACGCAGTCCCTTTTCCTGCCCGCCGCCGTAGATCCTGGGCGCGAGCCTGAAACCGGAACGCGTCACCAGGGCGCCCATGCCCTTGGGCCCGCGGATCTTATGCGCGGAGAGGGCATAGCTGTCGACCTTCAGGCGGTCCATAGGCATCGGGACGCGCAGGAACCCCTGTACACCGTCCACATGGAGCGCCGCGTCGGGACACAGCCGGTCTCTGAGCGCCGCGATCTCCTTCAGCGGGCTCACGGCTCCGGTCTCGTTGTTGACCTGCATCACGCAGATCAGCTTCACATCTTCCCGGAGAAGCTCCGCCAGGGCCTCCAGATCAGGCAGGCCCTCCCCCGTCAGGGGGATCTCCTCAGCCGTCACATAGGGCACGGCACGCACCGCTTCCCTGACAGCCGGATGCTCCCCGGCGGTATAGAGCACCCGTCCCTGCCTCAGGCCGCTCAAGTGGCCCATCACCGCCAGGTTGTCGCTCTCCGTGCCGCCGGAGGTGAAGATGACCTGCCCTCCCGGGCAGTTCAGCTCTTTGAGCAGCAGCGCGCGGACCTCGTCCACGCGCACCTTTACCTTTGCCGAAGGCGCGTACAGGGCGGAGGGATTGAAAAAATCCTCCGTCATGGCCTCGGTCATCGCCGCGACCGCTTCGGGGCATACCCTGGTGGTCGCGCTGTTATCCAGATAGATCAATCAGTGCCTCTTTCGTTCGTCACAGATCGGGGGATACGCGTCAGTTGATCTGGTACACGCCGGGATTGACCGCGCGCCTGATCAGGTTCGCCATCTCCTCGCTGGGTTCGATGATGATGATGCGCTTGACATTGTCCTTGGAGAAATACAGATAGAACAGCTTGCCGTCCCGGTTGGCGAACCAGTTGTTCTTTTTGATGCCCGGCATGGAGATGTACCGGTTGAAGGAGCCGGAGGACACCTCACCGCAGGCCTCGATGTTTTTCAGGTTCATCGTGCCCAGATTCTTGCGCTTTTTATTGTTGAACACCTGGGCGAAATCCAGGATGCCGTTGGTGAAGGTGTACTCATAATCGGTCCTGAGCGTGTCCCGCTTGAAGAACAGCAGCACCGCGCAGCCGGCGCAGAACAGCAGGATCACCAGATTGTAAAAGAATGTGGCATCGAACCCGTTCGCGGCCGCATAATTGATCAGGGAATTGAGCGTCACCACGGCGAAAAGAGCCAGGAGGACCATCATGACATTCGCCACGGCGATCATGAACGTCGCCATCCCCTGCTGACGTTTGGTAGATACTTCTTCCATAAACTGGTCCATACGATCCGACCTCCTTGAATTGTTTCAGGATCCGTTTATTTATTCCTCCGGGCCATGTCCCGGGCGAGGGAACACAGTTCATCCGCGCGGCGGAAGCCCCGAACGGCCTCTGCCGCCAGATCGGTCTCACGCGCTACCCGTTCCCTGAGGCCTTCCCGGCCCAGCAGCGAATAATAGGTGGTCTTGCCCGCGAACGCGTCCTTGCCGACGGTCTTCCCGAGGGTCTTTTCGTCCCCTTCCGCGTCCAGCAGGTCATCCACCATCTGGAACGCGATGCCCAGATGATGCGCGTACTC
>CADCQZ010000466.1 GCA_902803675.1 uncultured Eubacteriales bacterium | reverse complement strand
GGCACACGGCTGAGGAAACCGCTCCGCAGGATGGGACCGTAGCCCTGGCCGCTGAGAGGCTCGATGAACCGCAGCGCCGCGAAGCAGAAAAGACCCGGAAAAACAGCGGCTTCCAGCGACCGCGAGAATGAAACACGGCTGAGCCGGGCAAACAGCCACAGGGCCAGGAAACAGCCGAAGAGCACACCGATCACATTGACGCTGCCGTACCGGAGATCGAAAAAAGGACCCGCGCCCAGGAATTTCCCCATGGGATCATAGAAAAGTCTCTCCGCCTGCAGGGCGCAGTAGAGCCCCCTTCCGGCGATGAGACCGAAGAACGCGCTGAACAGGGAAGCCTTCAGGCCGAAGCCCCGCGGCAGGCCGCGGCGCGCGAATACAGCCTCCGACGACACACAGGCCAAAAGAGCGATGACCACGGCCAGGATGCCGTAGATCGTTACCTCGCCGCCGAAAACACTGATGACAACAGGCTCCATTTATTCACCCAGGCTCACGAAGCAGATCATGTCCGCCAGGTCCCTCTCCCTTTCCGGCATATTCAGCTTGTTGAACACCAGTTCTCCCTTGTCGTTCCTTTGCCGGAAGACCAGGGTGGCGCTGTTGCCGCCGTCAAGATTGTAGGCCATCCTGAACCCGCCGGGTGCCGCGGCTTTGCCCAGCTCCTCACAGAGCGCGGCAAAGTTATACACATCCAGGCCGAAGGTATAGAAGATCGCGTCCCCGTCACAGGTGATGATCATATAATCCAGGGTATCGATCTGGGCGATGGCCACCCGCTGGGTCAGCTTGTCCGAGATCATGTATCCGTTGCGGAATTTCTCGTCGATCACGCTCTCACCGTCCCGGACCAGCACGGGCCCGAAGCAGAAAGCCTGATACATATCGTCGTGATGCTGCTCGTAATAAGCCGCGTAATCGGCCCTCTTGCAGTTGTAGATCGCGTCAAAGTCACCGTTTTTGTCGATCACCAGCACGTCGAACAGGCCGTTGGCGCTGTTCCTCACCTGGGTGGACTGGCGCATGACCACGAAGCATTTTTCCGAGGTGTAGAAATCCCCGTTGATGCCCACCACCGCGTTGACGGCCTTCGCCATGGCGCCGCCCCGGGCCTCGTTGGTATCCCAGGCGCCGAACATGGCGTCCGGCTTGCGGACCTGCCTGGCCGGCACGGTCCTGAGCTGGGAGGGATGGCTGATCCTGACGCGGGCACAGGTGTAATGGACGCCCATATATTCCCCGTCGAAGATATCCACGCTGATGGAATCGTCCCGGTACTGGGTGTCGGAGATATAGCATTCGTCCTTCGGGGGCGGCGCGATCGCCGTGGAATCCATCGGGAGCCCTTCTGCGGCAGCGCCGGACAAGATCACGGCCGCCATAAGCGCCGGTAAAAACAGCTTGAACAGTCTGAGCATGCTGCGACCTTCCCTTCACAGTTGATGACATACCTTATGATTATACCAAAGGTTCATGAAAACCACAAGTATCAGGAACGCAAAGAACGCCTCCCGCCGGCAGTGAATAATTGACTTTTGGGCCGCGAGAATGTATATTGATAGGAGACTTTTCCGTTTCGAGGTGTGCCGATGCGTTGGTTATGTGCTGTTCTCGCGATCCTGATGCTTCCCGTCTTCACCCTCAGCGCCCTGGCTGAGCAGCCGGCGGGGACCCAGTCGGTCAAGATCACCTTTCTGGGGGACTGTACCCTGGGCAGCGAGCAGCGGGAACGCAACCGGGAGACGTCTTTCGTACAGTACATCCTGGCCAGGGGCTATGATTATCCCTTTTCCGGCGTACTGGATATCCTGGAGAACGACGATCTGACCGTCGCCAATCTCGAGAGCGTGTTCTATGACTCCGAAGCCGGCAAGGTCGAGAAGACCTACAATTTCCGCTCCGAGCCGGACTTCGCCCAGATCCTGAAGGTCAGCTCCATCGAAGCGGTGAGCCTGGCCAACAATCACACGGAGGATTACGGCCGGCTGGGCCTGATGTCCACCATCGACACGCTGGAAGCCATCGGCATCCCCTGGTTCGCCTCCGCGCGGGATGTACACAAGACCTGGGTCTGGGAGAAGGGCAATATCCGGATCGGCTTCATCGGCCTGTACATCTCCTTCTGGTGGAGCAATCTGGAGCTGATCAAGCAGGATCTCCAGGCCCTCCATGACGCGGACTGTTCCTGCATCGTCGCGGTATTCCACGGCGGGAGCGAGTATTCCACGCGCCGCGACCCCGGCATGGAAAAGCTGGCCGCGTTCTTCATCCGCAACGGCTGCTGCGCCGTGGTGGGCCACCACCCCCATGTGCTGCAGGGCATGGACGTTTATGACGGCGCCACAGTGCTCTACAGCCTGGGCAATTTCGTGTTCGGCGGGAACAAAGCCATGCGCGCGCTGTATACCGTGCTGGCCCAGTTCACCTTCGATTTCGACAGGAACGGGAAGTATCTGGGCCATCAGCTCAACCTGATCCCGGCCCAGTACTCCGGGAACGCCGTGTACAACGACTACAGGCCCATCCTGGTCAAGGATGAGGGCGCCGAAAACGCGCTCGCCCTGATCCAGTTCGATACCCCGTTCCCGCTGAATCCTTACGTGGACGGCATCGGCGCCGTGCAGGATTACGTGCCCCGGTATGAGGCGGACAACGCGTCCAATTGAGGTGAGAAAGTGAAGGTCGATATCAAAGCCTTTACGGACCAGCTGAATCTGACCACCCTCTCCCCCTCCTCCAAAACGGAATGGGATCTGTATTCGGCCGACCTGAACCGCCCGGGCCTGCAGCTGTCCGGGTTTTACGAGTATTTCGCCTATGAGCGTCCCCAGGTGATCGGCCTGGTGGAGATGAGCTATCTGGCGTCCCTTCCCAAGGACGTGCTCCGCAAAAGGCTGGAGACTTACTTTTCCTACGACCTGCCCTGCGTGATCGTCTGCCGCAAAATGACGCCCCCGCAGGAACTGATCGAGCTGGCCCGGGCCCGGGACATCCCCGTGTTCGGCACCGACAAGCAGACCACTACCTTTTCCGTTTCCGCGATCACCTATCTGAGCCGCTGCCTGGCCCCCCGCTCCAGCATGCACGGCGTGCTGCTGGACGTTTACGGCGTCGGGATCCTGATCACCGGCGACAGCGGCGCCGGCAAGAGCGAAGCGGCCCTGGAGCTGATCAAGCGCGGCCATCAGCTGGTGGCGGATGACCGGGTGGACATCGTCAAGGTGGCCGACAACAGGCTGATCGGCGAATCCCCGGCGACCATCAGGCATTTGATGGAGATCAGGGGCATCGGGGTCATCGATATCAAGGCCATGTTCGGCATCGGCGCGGTGCTGACCACCAAATCCATCGACCTGGTCATCCAGCTGGAGAACTGGAAAGAGGATAAGGCTTATGAGCGCCTGGGGCTGACGGACACCTATACCACCATCATGGACGTGGATATCGCGAAGATCCTGATGCCCGTCAGGCCCGGAAGGAACCTGGCCATCATCATCGAGGTGGCCGCGCGGAATTTCAGCCTGAAGCGCATGGGTTATTCAGCCGCCAGAGAACTGGATCAAAGGATCAACGATCTCAGAAATAAAGATTGATTATGGGAGGGATATCATGATCTACGCGGGCGTCGATCTGGGGGGAACGAACATTGCCGTCGGTATCGTGAACGAACACGGCGACATCCTGGCGCGCACCAGCACGCCGACCAGGCCGGAGAGGGATTACAAGGAGATCGCGCAGGATATGCTCCTGTGCATCTACAAGACCCTGAAAGAGTGCGGACGGGACGCCAATGACCTGGAATCGGTCGGTGTCGGCATCCCCGGCATCGCCAATCCCAAGGACGGCACGATCATTTACTGCACCAATCTGGGCTGGCGGGACGTGCCGCTGAACAAGGAGCTGCAGAAGTACCTGCCCAAGCCGGTCTTCATCGATAACGACGCCACCGTGGCCGGCTATGCCGAAAGCATCTCCGGCATCAGCAAAGGCTGCGACAGCAGTGTTTTCATCACCCTGGGGACGGGCGTGGGCGCCGGCATCGTGATCCACGGCAGGCCCTGGAGCGGCTTCCACGGTGTGGGCAGCGAGCTGGGCCACATCACCGTCGCCATGGACGGCGTGCCGTGCACCTGCGGCAACAACGGATGCCTGGAGCGCTACTGCAGCGCCACCGCCATCATCCGCATGGCCCGGCAGGAAGTGCTGTCCTATCCGGAGAGCCAGATGCTCTCCCTGGCGAACGGGGATCCCGAGCAGATCTCCGCCAGGACGGTCTTTGACGCCGCCAAGAACGGGGACAAGGCCGCCGTGAGGATCTACCAGCGCTACGTCAATTATCTGGCCATCGGCATCAATAACGTGATATCCTTCCTGGATCCGGAAATGATCGTGATCGGCGGCGGCGTCAGCGCGGCGGGCAGCTTCCTGCTGGACGGCATCCGGGAGTGCCTCCCCCGTTACCTGATGTACAAGACCGTGGCCAATCCGCGCATCGAGCTCGCCACCCTGGGCAACGAAGCCGGCATCATCGGCGCCGCCCTTCTGGGAAAAGTATAACGACCGGAGGAACAGTATGAAATACCTGATCAAAGATCTGTACCGGAACACCCCGGCACAGGATACCAAAGTGGAGATCACCGGCTGGATCCGCACCCTGCGCGACTCCAAAGCCTTCGCCTTTATCGCCGTGAACGACGGCAGCTTTTTCAAGACCGTGCAGGTCGTGTGCGACGAGAAGCTGGCGAACTTCAAAGAGGTCGTCAAAATGACCCTCGGATCCTCCATCCGTGTGGTGGGCACCATGGTGCTCACCCCCAATATGAAGCAGCCCTTTGAGATCCACGCGGAAGAGGTCACCTGCGTGGGGCTGTGCGCCCCGGAATACCCCCTGCAGAAGAAGCGCCACAGCTTCGAGTTCCTGCGCACCCAGGCCCATTTGAGGCCGCGCACCAACACCTTCAGCGCCGTGTTCCGCATCCGCTCCCTGGCGGCGCAGGCCATCCACCGCTTCTTCGCCGAGAGGGGCTTCGTATACGTGCACACCCCCATCATCACCGCCAGTGACGCCGAGGGCGCGGGCGAAATGTTCCGGGTGACCACGCTGGACCTGAACGACCTGCCGAAGGACGACAAGGGAAGGGTGAAGGAGAACGAGGACTTCTTCGGAAAACCCGCGAGCCTGACCGTGTCCGGACAGCTCAACGGCGAGACCTACTGCACCGCTTTCCGTAACATCTACACCTTCGGGCCCACCTTCCGGGCCGAGAATTCCAACACCCAGCGGCATGCCGCGGAGTTCTGGATGATCGAGCCGGAGATCGCCTTCGCCGACCTGCAGGACGATATGGACCTGGCGGAGGACATGCTCAAGTACGTGATCCGCAGCGTCATCGACGAAGCGCCCGAAGAGTATGAGTTCCTCAACGAATTCGTGGACAAGGGGCTCAAGGACAGACTGGAGGCCGTGGTGAATTCCACTTTCCAGCGGGTGAGCTATACCGACGCCATCAAGATCCTGGAGAACAGCGGCGAGAAATTCGACTACCCCGTCCGCTGGGGCATGGACATCCAGACGGAGCATGAGCGTTATCTTGCCGAAAAGCACTTCAAGGGACCCGTGTGCGTGTATGATTACCCGAAGGATATCAAGGCCTTCTATATGCGCATGAACGATGACGACAGGACCGTCGCCGCCGTGGACGTGCTGGTGCCCGGCATCGGCGAGCTGATCGGCGGCAGCCAGAGGGAAGAGCGCCTGGACAGGCTCGTTGCCCGCATGGAAGAGCTGCATATGGACGTGGATTCCTACTGGTGGTACCTGGACCTGCGGCGCTACGGCACCGTGCCCCACGCGGGTTTCGGCCTCGGCTTCGAGCGCCTCATCATGTACCTCACCGGCATCTCCAACATCCGGGACGTGCTCCCCTTCCCCCGCACGGTGGGCAACGCGGAGTTCTGATCCCCGCGGCAAAGGACAAAAGCATCGGGCCGCTGCTTGCGCAGCGGCCCGGTTTTTATTCTCCGCGGAACGGGACAAAGCGCCGATATAAAAAGGCACGATCTTTTGATCATGCCCTTTTTAGACTGCTGTACATCCCTGACCTCACAAGGCCGATCCGCTCCCCGCGGGATCACTCGTCCTCGTCTTCCAGGTATCCCTTCCGGATCCGGCTGATCTCCCGTTTCAGGACGGCATTGGCCTTATCCGCGTCGAAACTGTTCCAGATCCATTTTTTCCTTTTCGCGGGGTAAGGCAGCGATAAGCCCTCATCCCGCTCGGCCCGGTCGATCATCTGCCTGAGGGTATCTCCGTCCACATCATCCATGATGCCGCAGCCGTGGCCGTCCAGCACCTTCGGGAGAAGGGACCGGCTCTCGGTCTCGGTCACCTGTTCACAGTCGATGACGAACTGCTGATAGAGGCCGTAATCATAGCACAGCGTCATTTCGCTGCCCTCGGAGAGCCCCAGATCGTCCACGATGTGTTCCGTCAGCAGACGCTGGTCATAACGCTCGTCGGCAAAATCCGGCTCATACACGTTATACATGGCCCCGTCATCCTGCAGATGGAACAGGTGGTTCGCGCAGGTATCGAAGGCGGACAGGATCGCCGCGCACAGGTCGAAGGCAGAGCAGTTCCCCGGCACCAGCATAGTCCGCCAGAGCCGGGGCTCACCGTCGTAGGATACCCTGAGGATGTAAGCCGTTTTCATCAGTTCTGCTTGTCAGCGAAGTATTCGTTGAGCTGACGGATCAGTTCGTTGATGTCATTGCCGTGCACCAGGCAGGCCTGCTCCAGGGTCTCCGCCAGGGAGTAGGGGCAGCCGAAGCAGTGCATGCCGAAGCTCATCAGAATGTCCGCCGCGCCGGGATCCAGACGCATCACGTCGCCGATGCTCATTTCCTTCGTGATCTCCATAATGATACCTCCGTCGATCAATTTTCTTTATTTATATCAAAGCCCGGCATGTCCGAGATAAAGTAGAGCGGACGCTGTCTTGCCTCGTTATAAATCCTGCCGATGTACTCTCCAAGGATGCCGGCGCAGAGCATGATATTGCCCGCCAGCAGCGCTCCGAAGGCGGCTATGGCCCAAAGGCCCGCTTTGGCGCCGCATAATAATACCACCAATACCGCCAGCAAGGCAAGTACCCCGAGCCCCGTCCAGAACACGCCTAAAAAGGTCACGAATTTAAGGGGCGACACGGAGAAGGAGATCAGGCCGTTCAAAGCCAGCTGGAGCATCTTTTTGAGCGGATAGTGGGTCTGGCCCGCGAAGCGTTTGTCCCGGTCGTAAAGGACGGCTTCCTGCCGGAAACCGGCCCAGGCGAACATGCCCCGGAGGAACCGGTCGTGCTCCGGCATGCGCCGGATGGCTTTGACCACGGCCTTGTCCACCAGGCGGAAATCCCCCGTATCCCGCGGCACCATCCCGCCCGTCAGCCGGGCCAGGATACGGTAATACGCCGAAGCGGTGAACTTTTTGAAAAACGTCTCACCTTCCCTCCGGCGGCGCTGGCCGAAGACCACCTGGGCACCGGCTTTCCAGCGCTCCACCATCTCCGGGATCACCTCGGGCGGGTCCTGCAGGTCCGCGTCGATGATGACCACGGCGTCCCCGGACGCATAGTCAAGGCCCGCCGTCACGGCGATCTGATGCCCCCTGTTGGCCGCGAACATCAGGGCTTTCACATGGGGATCCGACGCGATGATATCCCGGAGGATGGCTTCGGTTTGATCCCTTGAGCCGTCATTGACGTAGATGATCTCGTATTCCTCACCCAGGGCGTCCATCACTTTGGACAGCCGCTCCTGTGTGGCGCGAAGCACCGCTTCCTCATTGTAGCAGGGCACGATGACAGAGTATCTCACTCAAGCACCTCCCGTGATAACGATCAGAGCATGCGGATGAGCATGTTTTTCTGGCTGTCGAGCTCCAGCTTGAGCACATTGTCCTTCTCCAGCTGCTTGAGCACATCGGAAAAGCGCTTGAAGCCGATGTTTTTTTCCGTGAAATCCGGGAACTGGGACAGGATGTCCGCCTTGAGGATGGAGGGGTTGATGCGCTCGAAACCGTCGTCCTTATAGCGCTGGAGCTGCTCGGCGAAGGACTTCTGCCAGTTCTCCGGTGTGAGGCTGTGGCCCGCCTCCGCTGCCGCGGTATCCGTGGACAGGGACACGAACACGTTGTTGTTCTCGTTCCTGACCTTGATTGTCCCGTATTTTGTTTCAAGGCGCTTGAGCAGCTTTCCGAATCCCCCGCCGCCGTAGGATTTCTCGTTGAAATCCGGCTGCAGACGCAGAAGCACGCCCTTGAGCTCACTGGCGTAGATCTCGTCCTCATCCATCTCGTTGAGGATGCCCTCCAGCAGCTTGTTGAGGCCCGCCTCGTCCAGGGGCTCATCCTTGCTCTGGCCTTTCTTGGGGCGCGCCTGCCGGGACGCGGCGTGCACGGACTCCAGGAACTGGAACTCGTTGCAGGCGTGGATGAACACCGTGCTGGCCACCTCGCTCCGGGACATGCCCAGCACGAATTTGCCCATGGACTTGAGCCGGCCCACCAGGGGCGTGTAGTCGCTGTCGCCGGACACGATGCAGAAGCTGTCGATCAGCGGATTGGTATAGGCCACTTCCAGCGCGTCGATGACCAGAAGGATATCGGCGTTGTTCTTCTGGCTGTAGCCGTAGCGGATGGAAGGCACCACCGAGAAGGTGTTGCTCAAAAGGATCTCTTTCAGGTCGCTGAAGCTGTCCGTATAGCCATAGACCTTTCCCAGGAGGATATCCCCGCGCATCTTGACCTTTTCCAGGATGCTGTTGAGGTTATCGGCTTTGGCGCCGCAGTTTTCAAGATCCACAAATAACGCGAAACGGGCTGTACTCATGTCATAAATTCCTTTTCCACAGATTTTAAAAAAGCCGGTCACCCGGCTTTTTTGTTTTTATTTTGCGAGAGCAACGGTGTTCCTGAATCGGGTGTAAACATTCACATAGCTGCTGTTGTACCAGCCGGGACAGTTGAGGGTCACCGTCAGGAGCCTGTTGCCGTCCAGCAGCACCATATGGACCCTGCCGCGGACGATGGTGCCGTCCGTGTACACACCGCGGTAGCTGGCGTAATAGCCTTCCTTGCCCACCAGGGAGCGCTTCTCGGCGCTGGAGGCTTCCCAGGTGGTGTAGTTGTACTGGCCCATGGCGCTCAGCTCGTTGGCCAGGTCCGTCTTGACATTGGAAGCCTGGTAGCTGGAGGCTACGTGGGTGATCTTAAGCGTCAGGGTCGCGTTGACGTTGTCCAGGGTGTTGGGATCCGTCAGGGTGAACACGTCCGCCTGAGAATCGTCCACATCCCAGGTGCCGGGGCCCTCGAACTTCAGGCCGAGCCGGTCCGCGGTCATGGAGATGTAGCTGAATGTGAGCTCGGGGCGGGGCGTGGGCGTGGGCATATCGATCGGATCCAGCGGGATGGGCGTGGAGCCGGCGTAGCGCACCACGTTGCCGTACTGATCATACACAAGGCCCTGCTGGTAGTCATCCCCGCCCTCTTCCGAGCCGGGATCGTACCCGTCCGGCAGATCATTGGGCGCGGGGGTGCTGATGCTCAGGGCATCCGCCTGAGTGGGAGCCGCGTCTTCGGCCAGGCATACGAAAGCGGCGGATGCGATGACGCAGATCACCAGAAGGAAAACGATCTGCCTGAGACTATTTTTCATGGAAAGCCTCCTTTCCAAATCACGCGTAACAAGAAATACATCAGCGTTCATCGTATTGTAACAATATTTCATAAAATAGTCAAGTATTTGGAGCTCACCGCATGTAAATAATATGAAAAAAACGATGTTCCCGAGCTGTTTTTTGTTTTGGAGAAGCATCGATCCGGCCGCACGGACCCGGCATTTGTGAAGCGCTCCTGTTCGGTAAACATAGGCCCTCTTCACTGATGTTCAAAATATTTTGAACACAGCAAAAAAAGGCTTGACATCATGCCATTATGGAGATATAATCTGAATGTTCACGTTGACGCGGGGTAGAGCAGTTTGGTAGCTCGTCGGGCTCATAACCCGGAGGTCGAGGGTTCAAGTCCCTCCCCCGCAACCAGCGGCTCCGTAGCTCAGTTGGCTAGAGCATTCGGTTCATACCCGGAGTGTCAGTGGTTCGAATCCACTCGGAGCCACCAGCAAAACCCTTGGAATTACTACATTCCAAGGGTTTTTACTTTGTCTATGGAATTGCAGAATTTGTGCTTTGCACCCCTAAAAACCATTCTTACGGGTGCAAAATGGGGTGCAGAAAATTCACGTCATTCCGGGTAGGAGATCTCAAGCGCCAGGTTGATCAGCTGGTTGACCTCATCCTCGTTGATCAGGTGCGCGTCCTCCATATAGGAGAGGATG
>CADCQZ010000465.1 GCA_902803675.1 uncultured Eubacteriales bacterium | reverse complement strand
TGGAAGCCGCCGTGACCCAAGCCCTGACCGACATCCTCGAAAAGGGCATGAAGGCGGTTGTGGAAGAAAGGTTTCCGGGATAACAGGGCAGCATAGCAAACAAATTGTCTCCGATGCAGATCCGCGGCCTGGGAAACGGGCGAGAGGGAGCATGTGGTATGGATCTTGAAATGGCATCCTACCAGCCGATTCTGGATGATATCCGTGAAATCATCCAGCGAGGGCGGATAGCGGCATATCAGACAGTCAGCACGACGCAGGTGCTGACCAACTGGAATGTCGGGAAGCGCATCGTCGAGGAGGAACAGCACGGAAAGGACAGGGCTGAGTACGGAAAGCAGATGATCAGCCAGCTTTCAGTTGTGCTGACCAGGGAATTTGGTTCCTGCTATTCCGATCGCAACCTGAGATATTGCCGTCAATTCTATTTGTGCTTTCCGGATCCTGAGATTTGGAACGCATGCGTTCCAAATCTGAACTGGACCCATTTCAGACTTCTACTGCGTGTTGCGGATGAAGATGCACGGATCTGGTATTTGCGTGAAGCGGCGCGTGAGGGATGGAGTTCCAGAACCTTGGATCGGAATATCAGTACGCAGTATTATCAACGTTTACTGCAGGCCCCCGAAAAAGAAACCGTGGTTCGGGAGATGAAATCAAAAACAGCGCAGATCCAGCGGAACCAGTTTGAACTGATCAAAAATCCGGTGATAGCGGAATTCCTTGGATTCAAAACAGAGAATACATTTCTGGAGAATGACCTGGAGTCCGCAATTCTTTCCCATATTCGCGATTTCCTGATGGAAATGGGACGGGGATTTGCTTTTGTCGCCAGGCAGCAGCATATCATCACGGAAACCGAAGACTATTACATTGATCTTGTTTTCTACAATATCGAACTCAGATGCTATGTTTTGGTTGATCTGAAGATGGGGAAAATCACCCATCAGGATGTTGGACAGATCGATATGTACGTCCGGATGTATGATGATTTGAAGCGGAACCCCGGTGACAATCCGACCATTGGGATTCTGCTCTGCTCGGAGACAGATGCGGATATTGCCCGCTATTCTGTTTTGCACGACAATGACCGTCTGTTTATGTCCAAGTATCTGACCTATCTTCCGTCGAAAGAACAATTAAGGACTGAAATCGAACGGCAGAAAGCCCTGTTTTATCTGCAGCACCCGCAAAAACACTGAGTCTTCCGGGAGGTTATACGCATGAACGATCTTCTCCGCATTACGAGCCGCGACAATGTCGCGGTGGCCCTGCGCGCCCTTGCCGCCGGTGAGACGGTCGAGGCGGACGGCATTGCGCTCCGCCTCGGGACCGATGTTCCCGCGGGCCACAAGGTGGCGCTGAAAGAGATCGCCGCGGGCGAGCCCGTCATCAAGTACGGGTTCCCCATCGGCGCAGCCAAGGAAACCATCCCCGCCGGGAGCCATGTGCATGTCCATAATCTGCGCACCCTGCTCTCCGGGGAACTGGACTATACCTATCAGCCCACGCATCCGTCGCTGGATCCCCTGCCCGCGCGGGAGTTCATGGGCTACCCCCGGAAGGACGGCCGGGTGGGCATCCGCAACGACCTGGTGATCCTGCCCACCGTGGGCTGCGTCAACGACGTGGCCCGGGGGCTGGAGCGCGATGCGCAGTCCCTGGCGGGCGGCGGCGTGGAGAAGGTCTACACCTTCTCTCACCCCTACGGCTGTTCCCAGATGGGAGAGGACCAGGAGAACACCCGCCGTATCCTGGCCAGCATCGCCACGCATCCCAACATGGGCGGCGTCCTGGTGCTGGGCCTCGGCTGCGAAAACAGCGGCGTGGACATCCTGAAGCAGTACATGGGGGAGTGGGACGAAAACCGTGTTCGCTTCCTGGTCTGCCAGCAGGTGGAGGACGAGCATGAGGCCGGCATGGCGCTGCTGCGCGAGCTGGCGGATTTCATGCGCGGGGAAGAGCGCGTTCCCTGCGCGGCGTCCAAGCTGGTGGTGGGCATGAAGTGCGGCGGCTCCGACGGCTTCTCCGGCATCACGGCGAACCCGGTGATCGGCGGGTATTCCGACCGCCTGGGCGCCCAGGGCGGCACCACCATCCTCACCGAGGTGCCAGAGATGTTCGGCGCGGAGACGATCCTCATGGCCAGAGCCGAGAACGAGGCGGTCTTTGAGAAGACGGTGTCGCTGATCAACGGCTTCAAGCGCTATTTCGAGGAACACCACCAGACGATCTAT
>CADCQZ010000464.1 GCA_902803675.1 uncultured Eubacteriales bacterium | reverse complement strand
GCCGTGCTGATCGCCGCAACGATCCTGATCACCGATGTGATATGATTTTGACCCGTACAAGGAGGGATCCATATGGTCGTCAACAGAATGATCGAGCTGCTCAACGCGAGAGTGGTGCTGGAGGGAGAGTTTCTCGACTGTGACATCGAGAGCGGTTTCTGCTCGGATCTGATGAGCGACGTGCTGGCTTTCGTCAACGAGAGCACCGTGCTGATCACCGGGCTCACCAATCCCCATGTGGTGCGCACCAGCGAGATGCTGGACCTTAAGTGCATCGTATTCGTCCGGGGCAAGATCCCGCCGGAGAACGTGATCGACGAGGCGCGGGACCTGGGGATCACCGTCCTGTCCACGGATCTGACCGCCTTCATCACCTGCGGCATCCTGTACGGCGCGGGGCTCCGCGGCGTCACCATACAACGAAACGAGCATGGGGGGATCGTGTGATGGGCCTGCATATCGCGTATCATCTGAACGCCGGGGATTTCACCACGGCGGGGGAAGCTTCCACCGGCATCAAGAAGCAGCTGCGCCAGCTGGGCATCCCGTCCTCGGTGCTGAGGCGGATCGCCGTGGCGGCCTATGAGGCTGAGCTCAATCTGGTGATCCATTCCCTGGGCGGGGATCTGACGGCGGATGTGGACGCGGAGAAGATCGTCCTCAGGACCATCGACTGCGGCCCCGGTATCCCGGATATCTCCCTGGCCATGAAGGAGGGGTATTCCACCGCGGGCGACGAGGCGCGCAGCCTGGGTTTCGGCGCCGGCATGGGCCTGCCGAACATGAAGCGGAACGCGGACGAGTTCGACATCGTGTCCAAAGTGCCTGACGGCACCACCATCACCATGATCTTCAGGATCCAGTAACGGAGGCGTTTATGGAGGAGATCAGATACCATTCGGTGCGCCTGGCGGTGGACCGCTGCAAGGGGTGCACCAACTGCCTGAAGCACTGCCCCACGGAAGCTATCCGCGTCCGGGGCGGCCGGGCGCACATCATCAATGAGATGTGCATCGACTGCGGGGAATGCATCCGGATCTGCGAGCATCACGCGAAGATCGCGGTCACGGACAGTCTGGGTATCATCAATGAGTATATCCATCCCATCGCGCTTCCCGCGCCGTCCCTTTACAGCCAGTTCAAGGAGCTCAGGTCCCGTGAGCAGCTGTTCGACGCTTTCCGGGCCATCGGGTTCGATGATGTGTTCGAGGTGGCCGTGGGCGCGGACGTGGCCAGCTGCGCCATCAAAGAGCGCATCCGCGACAAGGATTTTGAAAAACCGGTCATCTCGTCGGCCTGCCCGGCGGTGGTGCGTCTGATCCAGGTCCGCTTTCCGGACCTGCTGGACCACATCGTGGACGTGAAGCAGCCCATGGAGGTGGCCGCGATCCTCGCCAGGGAGCACTTCTCAAAAAAATACAACTGCTCCCCGGAGGATATCGGTATCTTTTTCATCACGCCATGTCCCGCCAAAATGACGGCGATCCATCATCCCATCGGCCACGACAAGTCGGCGGTGGACGGGGCCATATCCTTTATGGATATCTACGGAAAGCTCCTGGCCAATCTCAAGTCCGGCGGTGAAAAGCCCGCCGACGTGGAAGCTACGGGCTACGGCGTGGGCTGGGGCGTCATCAGCGGTGAGGGAGAGGCCGTACGCCCGGGGCACGTGCTGAGCGTCGACGGCATCCGGCACGTGATCCGTGTCCTGGAGGAGATCGAGAACGACAACCTGCCTGACCTGGACTATTTTGAGGGCAACGCCTGTGTGGGCGGCTGTGTCGGCGGAGCCCTGACCTTTGAGAACAATTACATCGCCGGCAACGCCCTCAAAAAGGTGGCCGGAAAGCTGGACGGAAGGCATCCCAACGAGATCTATCGCGGGGAGCGGGTGCGGGATCCGCGCTTTATCAACACCGAACCCATCGAACCCAATACCGTCATGAAGCTGGATGATGATATCGTCGCCGCCATGAGGAAACTGGACAGGATCAACGACATCCTCCTCAAACTCCCGGGGTACGACTGCGGCTCCTGCGGATCACCCACCTGCAGGACCTTCGCCGAGGATATCGTCCGCGGGCAGTGCACGGAGATGGACTGCATCCACATCCTGAAAGACAGGATCAAAACCATGGCCGAGGAAATGCTCACCCTGGCGCAGAACCAGCGGGAATAGGAGGACGAATATGAGATTATCGGAACTGACGGCCCTGATCGAAGCCAGGAGCCTGACACCTTCCCTGACGGAAGACAGGGAGATCGCCTGCGGTTACACCTGTGACCTGTTGAGCTGGGTCATGGCCCACGGGAAGCAGGGGATGGCCTGGGTCACGGTACAGATCCATATGAACGTGATCGCCGTCGCAGCTCTGAGCGAGATGGCCTGCGTGATCCTGCCGGAAAACATCGTGATGGAACCGAGCAGCCTGGAAAAAGCCGAGGATGAGGAGATCCCGGTGCTTTCATCGCCTGTGAGCGCCTACGATATCTGCGGCAGGATGGCGGCGGCAGGGCTGAAGGGCCCCATGGACTGAGACATGGTCCGCCTCCATTACGATCTGCACATCCATACCTGCCTGTCGCCCTGCGGGGACGATGACATGACGCCCGGTGATATCTGCGCCATGGCATCTCTGAAAGGGCTGGATATGATCGCCGTCACCGATCACAATACCGGGCTCAATCTCCCGGCGGCCGCCGTGTGCGCCGCCCGGTACGGCCTTGTCTTTGTGCCGGGGATCGAGATCACCACCCGGGAGGAAGTGCACCTGCTGGGGTATTTCCCGGATGTGAGGAGCGCTGTCGAGGCCGGCAGGATCGTGACGGAACATCTGCCCAAGGCGAAGAACAAGCCGGCGTTTTTCGGGCATCAGCTGGTCATGGACGAGGAAGGATCGGTCAAATACGAACTCGACAGTCTTTTGATCGGCGCGACGGACATGACGCTCAATGAAGCCGCATCGCACGTCAGATCCTTCGGCGGCGTACCGGTGCCCGCCCATATCAACCGCGGCGCCCACGGCATCCTGACCAATCTGGGCTTCATTCCGGAGGAGGCGGGCTTCACTGCCGTGGAGGTGGCCCGTTCGCTGCCCTGCCCGGCGGCGGCTCAGGCTGGCAGGATAGTGCTCCACTCATCCGACGCCCATTACCTGGGCGATATCGCCGAGCCCGAGGAAACGGTCGAACTGGAAGAAAATACCACCTCCGCTTTTCTCAGGTACCTGGGCGGTGCTTGAAAAACTCCCATTTTCTGTGTTATAATGTTTTTGTATTGTTTTTTTCTTTTTGAGCAGGTTGGGAGGATTTTTCATGGCAATGGATTTCGCGGCGGTCCAGCAGAATCAGCCGATCCGTGACGCGGCGTATCAGCAGCTCAAGCACGGCATCATCACCGGGGAGATCCCGGCCGGTACAAGGATCGTGGAGACCGCTTATTCTGAGTTTCTCCATATCAGCAGGACCCCTCTGCGGGAGGCGCTCCACCGCCTGGAGAGAGACGGCCTGGTACAGTACACGCCTCACCGCGGCGTGATCGTCAACGCCTTTACCATCAGCGACATCGAGGAGATCTTCATCATCCGCAACGCCATGATGATGCTCCTGCTGCCCTCCATCGTGGAGAACGTCCAGCCCAGGCATATCGCCGAACTGGATGTCCTCCTGAGGGAAATGGACAGCGCCCTGAAGATCGAGGACGTGAACGCCCTGGCGGTGCTCAACAGGCGCTTCCACCGGACGATCGAACAGATATCGGACCGGCACCGCATCCTCTCGGTGATCGATTCCCAGGAGGAATACATCATGCGTTTTTCCGCCATGACCATCGCCAGTGTGGTCCGGCGCACCCATGCCCACGACGAGCACCACCGCCTGGTGGACCTGTTGCGGGAAAAAGACCTGGAACACCTGCGGGAGCTGATGGCTCACCACCTGGAGGAGAGCAAGACCACCTGTCTTGAAGCGGTGCGCAGCCAGAAGCATCCCCAGTCAAAATGAACATCGGAGGCTGAGATGGACCTGAGAAGGTTTTTCGCCTGTATCATTGCGGCAGTATTCATCATCCTGTCCGTGCCCGCCCTCGCGGACGAGGGAGAGATCCATGTGGACGACGCGTTTCTGGGCGGCGGGGACGAGGATGCGTCCTACACCGAACCTGTGATCGAGCAGGAGGGAAAGGTGCTGCGTCTGGACGACGGCAGCGTGATCCTGACCATCACCGCGGTGGGGGACATCACCATCGGCAGGAATGTCCAGTATTCCGGCAAATCGATCTTTACCCGCGAGCTGGAAAAGCAGAACAACGACCCCAATTTCATCTTCAGGAACATCCATACCGTTTTTGAGACGGATACGCTGACCATCGCGAACTTCGAAGGCGTCCTGGCGGATGAGTACCAGATACCGACCAAGAAGCGGAACAACGATTTCCTTTTCCTGGCCCCGACGGATTACGCGTCGATCCTGCCCCGCAACAGTGTCGAGATGGTCACGATCGAAAACAACCACACCGGGGATTTCGGCGAGGCGGGCCTTGAGTCCACCCGGAGGGCCCTGACGAACGCCAACGTGAAGTGGGCGGACAAGGAAAATGTCGCTATCTATGAGGTCGAAGGGTTCAGGATCGCGCTGCTGGCGTACCAGACCCTCAATCAGCCCTATACGTCCAAAGAACTGGAAGAGATCGTGGACGGGAAGGTGAAAGCCCTCAAGCAGGATAATGACCTGGTGTTCGTTTACTTCCATTGGGGCAACGAGCTGGATTACAGCCCCAAGGATAATCAGATCAGCCTCGGCCGCGCGGCGATCGATTCCGGCGCGGATCTGGTACTGGGGGCTCACAGCCACCGCATCAATCCCATCGAGTGCTATAACGGGAAGTATATCGTCTATTCCCTGGCCAACTGCTCCTTCGCCGGCAACAACAAGCCCAGCGATATGTTCACCTTCGTGTTCCAGACCCGCTTCCGGTACAAGAACGGCCAGATGATCTCGAACATTTTCCGGATCATCCCGTGCCGCATCTCCTCCCGGAAGGATTATAACGACTTTGCCATCACCCCTCTCACGGAACAGACCAACATCGACACCGTGATCAACACCATGCTCAACGCGGGCAGGAAGCTCAATTACGCGGTGACGAGCTATCCTCTGGAGTGGGAGTGAGCAAAAGGCGGAGCCTTTTGCAGTTATGACCGCCGCGGGGAGGGTATTTATGCAGATCATGTTTCCGGACTATGAGAACTGCGGCCTCAATGTCGTATCATCTCTTATGGCCTATTTCGGCGCGCCTTCCCGCCACAAGCGCCATCCGATGGTGGAATCCATGCTGGACGGCGGAAAGTACCGCAGCGCGGTGCTGATGCTCTTTGACGGGATGGGCATGGACGCCCTGGAAAGGTTCTGCGCTCCGGACGGTTTCTTCAGGTCCCGCCTGAAGTGCGAAATGACGGCGGTCTATCCTTCCACCACCACCTGTGCCACCACCAGCATCGAGTGCTGCAGGGCACCGGCGGAGCATGGCTGGCTGGGATGGACGCTTTATTTTGAGGCGATCGACCGCCATGTGGACGCCTTCCTCAACACTTACAACGGTGAACCGGCGGCGGATTATCCCGTGGCGGAGACCTTTCTGCCGCGGAGGTTCGTCTATCGGGACATCAACGCCGCCGGGAAGGCCGAGGCGCACTTCATTTCCCATCACTGCGATGATCTGAGGATCGATACCCTGGACGAGCTGACAGAGCAGGTGCGCGCTCAGTGCGAAAAGCCCGGCAGGCACTTCCTTTATACCTACTGGAACGATCCGGATCACACCATGCACGATCAAGGGGTCACGTCGGACAGCGTGCGGGATATCATCCTGGATATCGAGCGCCGGATCGAGAGCCTGGCTGCGGCCCTGCCGGAGGACACCCTGCTCATGATCACCGCGGACCACGGTCTGATCGACGCGAAGCATCTGTATGTGGAGGATCATCCCGAACTGATGCGGGCGTTGAAGCGGGATACATCCATCGAGCCGCGGGCGACAGCTTTCTATGTGAAGGATGAGTATAAAAAAGCATTCCCGGATCTTTTCAGGGAATGCTTCGGAGATGATTTCATGCTGCTTGAGCGGGAGGAATTCATCAGCCGGTTCCTGGGACCGGGAGAGCGCAATCCTCTTCTTGGGTCTCTGGTGGGGGATCATATGGCCCTGGCCTGCGGCCCCGAATGCATCGATATGCGTCGGAGAGATCATTCGCTCATAGGGGTCCACGCCGGATTGACCGCCGCGGAGATGAGGGTGCCCCTGATCACGGCGCGTTCATGATCTCGGTGAGGATGCTGTCGTCTGTCAGATAAAGTCCCGTTCCGTCCACTTTCATGAGCAGCTGGGACGGCGTGACCCGGTAGAACTCGATGACCCGTTCGTGGAGCGCGCTTTTGAGCGTGACTGAAGCGGCGGGCTCTTTTTCTGCGGCTGCGTTTCCGGCAGGGCCGAGGATCTTCATGCCCTGGAGCCGCGCCATCCAGCCCGCGAAAGTGTCGGCATCCACGGGCCCGTCGTTGGTCGTTACGGTGAGGGCGTAAAGCTTTTCACCGTTTTCGTCGTAACGCTCGTGCCCCAGGGCGTCTTTTTCCTCGATGAACGCGAGGGTGTAGTTCCTTTCCTCCGGTCCGGCCGTGACTGAAACACGCGTGAGAGCGTATATCGGCACCTGAAAAGGTACGCTCAGTACGGCTTTTTCGGTATCGGGCACTTTCAGAGCTTCCGTAAAGAAATACGATACGGTCACCACCTGATCCCGGTAAAGGGCGTAACGGCTCGTTTCATCACAGGGACTGCCGATCAGAAGGATCTCGTGCCTGGCGGGCAGATCCATTTTGACGGTGCTCCCGTCACTGACAGGCGCGGTCACCACGCTCTGCGCGATGAGGACATCGATGGTCAGATACGGCTCCGTGAGCCCGTATTCTTCAAGATCCGCGTCAGCTGCTTCCGCGATGGTCCTTCCAAAGCTCAGCTGGGACAGGTTTTTCAGGTAACCGCCGGAAAAAGTTCCGTTGACGGGATAATCGAAGGGATGGGTCATCTGCCAGCCCATGTCCGTGTACCGCATGGAAAAACCGTATGCCCCCGACAG
>CADCQZ010000463.1 GCA_902803675.1 uncultured Eubacteriales bacterium | reverse complement strand
GCCGGAGACCCCCAGGATGATGGGGCTCTTCATCTCCTCGGCCGCCAGAAGGAAGGCGCGGACGGATTCCATGTTGTTCAGGTTGAAGTGGCCCACCGCGTAATGGCCGCGCTTGGCGGCGGCGAGCATCTCTTTGGCATTCACATAGGGCATAGGATGATCATCTCCTTATCGGATAATTTATCACAGGGACAGTTCCTTGTTCTTGGCCACCCGCATGTAGATGACCAGGGTGATGATGGTGAACAGCGTCAGCACGGTGGAGGCCGCGCAGGCCCTGGCGTCCGTACCGCCCACCACCAGCACGTACACCAGCAGGTTCAGCGTGATGGTCTTGTAGCTGTAGAGCATGACGGAGCTGGACAGCTCGGTGATCAGGGTCACCCAGGTCATCACCGCGCCGGCGGCCACGCCGTTGAACATCATGGGGATGGTGACCTTCCAGAAGGTCTTGAACTTGGAGGCGCCCAGGCTGGCCGCGGCCTCCTCCACGGTGACGGGGATCTGCTGAAGCACGGCCACGGAAGAGCGGATAGTGTAGGGCATGCGGCGGATGCACATGGCGATGACCATGATCCACGCCGTGCCGGTGAGCACCATGAAGCCGCTGTTGAAGCCCATGATCATGGCGATGCCGATGACGGCGCCGGGGATGATGTAGGGGATCATGGACATGGTGTCGATCACGTTGTTGACCAGGTTCCTGCGGCGCACCACCAGATAGGAGATCATCATGGCCATGACGATGATGATGATCAGCGCGCCGCCGCAGATGCGGAAGGTGTTCCAGATGGCCGGGCCCAGGTCCGGGGCCACGGTCTGATAGTTCATGAAGGAATAGCCTTCCTTGATGATGTTGCCGGTCTTGCTCACGTTGTGGAAGGAGTAGTACACCAGGAACAATTGCGGCGCGTAGGAGATCACCACCATGCCGTACAGGAACAGGTGGATGAAGAAGCTGCCCAGCCGGGACGCCTTTTTGCGCTCGATGGGGTGCAGAGCGTTCATCGTGAAGCTGAACCGGTTGGAGGACCATTTCTGTAAAAGGAAGATCAGCGCCGTGATCACCACGGCGATCACCGCGATGGCCGCGGCGAAATTATAGTTGGTGCCCACCTCACCCACGTACTGCTGGTAGATCACCACCGGAAAGGTCATGTATCCCTCACCGATCATGCGGGGGGTGCCGAAATCCGCCAGGGAGCGCATGAACACCATCAGCGCCGCCGCCAGGATGGAGGGCATGCACAGGGGGATGACCACCTTGAAGAAGCGCTTCACGCCCTTGCAGCCCATGTTGGCCGAGGCCTCCAGGAGGGAGTTGTCCACATTTTTGAGGGCGCCGTTCACATACAGGAACACCAGCGGGAACAGCTTGGTGCTCAGGGCCAGCAGGATGCCCCCGAAGCCGTAGATGCCCGGGAGCCGCACGCCGAACCAGGCCTTGATCAGCTTGGTGATGGCCCCGCCGCGGCCCAGCAGCAGCACCCAGGAATAGGCGCCCAGGAAGGGAGCGGACATGGAGCACAGGATGATCATCACCATCAGGAAATTGCGCCCGCGCACGTGGTACATGGTGTACAGGTACGCCATGGGCACGCCCAGCACCAGGGTGACGGCGGTGGCCGCGATGGACACCTTGAAGCTGTTCACCAGGGTGTAGGCGTAGCCATGCTCCGGATCGAAAAAGCGCTGGAAATACCGGAGGGTGAAATGGTTCGTGTTCTCGTCAAGCACCGAGTTCATCAGCAGCTTGATCATGGGATAGAGCATGAACAGGATGTACAGGCCCATCAGGCTGATGCTGATGATGACCCACATATCCCATTTCCTGGTCTTGACCATCACGCGTCCCTCCTCACTGTATCAGGGAGCGCGAACCGTCGGCGGTGTACAGGTTGATCTTTTCCGCCTTGACGGTCAGGCGCACCCGGCTGCCCTTCTCCAGGATATCGTCGATGCGGGACTCCTGGATGATCTCCACCCTCTCGCCGGTGGTGAGCCGCACCAGGTAGTGGGTGTTGAGGCCCAGGAAGGTGGAGAACTCCACCGTGCCCTCGATGCCGTCCCCTTGCGTGTCCGAGATCACGAACTCCTCCGGCCGCACCGACACCTGGACCGTCTCCTCCTTGAGAGCGTCGGGCGTCAGGTTCTCCATGGGCAGCAGGTAGCCGCCGAAGTCCACCGCCGGTACGCCGTTCACCTTGGTGAGCTTTTTCTCCAGCACATTGGTGCGCCCGATGAAGGTGGCCACGAACAGGTTGGCCGGCCTCTGGTAGAGGGCCTTGGGCGAGCCGATCTGCTGGATCACGCCGGCGTTCATCACGGCGATCCGGTCCGACACGGCCATGGCCTCCTCCTGGTCATGGGTCACGTACACGGTGGTGATGCCCAGCTCGTTCTGGATCTCCTTGATCACCTCGCGCATCTCCACGCGCAGCTTGGCGTCCAGGTTGGAGAGGGGCTCGTCCATCAGCAGCACGTCGGGCTCGATGCACAGGGCGCGGGCCAGGGCCACGCGCTGCTGCTGGCCGCCGGACAATTGCGCCGGCATGCGGTCGGCCAATTGGTCGATCTG
>CADCQZ010000462.1 GCA_902803675.1 uncultured Eubacteriales bacterium | reverse complement strand
GGACGGCCTGAAAGCCCCCAAAGGGTATCCTGTCATCCCTTTTGAGAGCGATTCCCGCGAGGCGGTGCTTGAGATCGGCCGGTACCGCGATACTTCTTTGATCTCCAGGAACGTGCTCGCCTTCATCGCCTCTCAGGGGCTCTACCAGCATTGTGAGGAGAAAAAGCTCAGGGAAATGCTGAGCAAAGGCCGGCTCCAGCACACCATGGGCGTACGATCCACGGCGGTCCAGCTCGCCCGGCGCTTCGATTCACCGATGATCAAATGCGGCGTCGCGGCTCTTTATCACGACTGCGCCAAAGAGATGCCGGTCAAGGAGATGCGCAGGATCTGCGTGAACGAGCTGGGAAGGAAAGAGCAGGACGAGATACTGTCCTCGGGCGCCCTGATGCACGGCCATGTGGGGGCGTATCTGACCGAGAAACTGTTCAATGTCCATGACGAGGAGATCCTCAACGCGATACGCTATCACACCACGGGCCGCGTGGATATGTCGGACACGGAAATGATCGTGTTCCTGGCGGATGCCATTGAACCGAACAGGGCTGATTACCCGGGGCTTCAGGAGATCCGCCAGCTCTCAGAGGAATCTGTCAGGGCGGCCGTGCTCCTGTCCCTGTGCGTTACCAAGGCCTATGTGATCAAGTCCGGCAAGGAATTCCATGCTTCGGGAGATCAAACGATCACCTGGCTGCGGGAAAAGTGCACGGAACGGGAAAGATCCCTCACGAAACAAATGCTCGATAAATTGATATAGGAGGAAGTGCCATGGAAGGAAAGGAACTGGGCCTGAAGATCTGCGAGATCCTGTACGAGAAGAAAGCGTTGGCCATCATGCTGCTGGACGTATCCCAGTCCACCACGATCACGGATTACATGATCATCGCCTCCGGCAGGAATTACCTGCAGACGAAAGCTCTGGCGGAAGACGTGGATGACGCCGTCGCGGCTCTCGGTGTGCCCCTGAAGGGCAAGGAAGGCCGGGATGAAGGCAAATGGATCCTGCTGGACTACGGGCATGTGCTGGTGCATATCTTCCATCCCGAGCACAGGGAGTACTATCACCTTGAAAAGCTGTGGGACCATGGGGACAACAGGGTGCCGCTCCCCTTTGATGAGCTCCCTGACGAATAGACCGCCATGAACTGGATGATCTACTGTAATAAAAAGAATTTTGACACCCAGAAGGCCGAGCGCTTTTTCAAGGAGCGCCGGATACCTTATACCCTGGTGGATGTCAAAAAAAATCCCCCCGGCAGGAGGGAGATAGAGCTGTTTTTGACCAGGATCCGTCCGGAGGACCTGATCGATTTTGAAAGGGCTTATCTTCCGCGGAGGGAAAAGTACAGCCCCGAGGAGCGTGCCCTCGCCGTGGACGCGCTTGCGAAGGATCCTTCTCTGATCCGTTATCCCATCATCCGCCGCGGCAGCGATCTGATCCGCGGATACGATGAAAAGGCGCTCACGGCTGCGGCGGGGGGCTGAATCTCAGGGCAGGATGCCCAGCGCTTCCTCGAGCGTGTCCATGTTCCTGAGCAGCGCTTCCTCATAAGCTTCCATACCGGCGGGCCCCGACGTCACCGTCAGGAGCTCATAGATCTTCGCGCCGGTCTCCCGGGCCAGGGCTTCCGCCGGTTCGGAGGGATACTGCGCTTCGATGAACAGCGGGGGGCAGTGATACTGCCGCACGATATCACTCAATTCCGCCAGCCGGCGAGGCGAGATGCCCTCGTCCGGTTCCAGGGCGATCACGGCCAGCACGTTCAGGCCGTAATCCCGCGCGAAATAGGGGAACGCCTCGTGGAAGGTGATGATATCCTTCCTGGCGAGCTTTTCGCACCGCTGCGCGAGGATCCCGTCCAGTTCTGTCAGCCTGCTGATATACCTGTCAGCGTTGGCGGTATACTGTTCCGCCCGGGCCTGATCGTATTCGGCCAGAGCATCCGCCATATTGCGCACCATCACGGCGGCGTTTTTCGGGCTCAGCCAGATGTGGCTGTTGAATTCCCCTTCATCATCGTCCGCGGGGATCAGGTCGATCCCTTCCGACAGGTCCACGATCCTCAGATCGGGATACACGTCGGTGATGTCCTTCAGGAACACCTCCATCCCCGCCCCGTTGACGAACAGGATATCCGTGCCGTTCAGGCGTGTCAGGTCTCCCGGGAGCAGCTGGTAGTCATGCAGGCACCCGGAGGCGTTTGGGGCCAGCAGCGTGATGCCGGCCCCTGTTCCGTCGGTCACGTTTTCCGCGAAGATCTCCACCGGAAGGAAGGAGACCGCGACGGAGGGGGCGCTGTCGCTCAGGGCCGGCCCGACGGTGAGGGCCGCAGCGAGGATCAGGACGAAACAGAACAGAGTTTTTTTCATGGATGAATACCTTTCGGGGGTCGATGGATATGCGTTTTGACGAGATCGTGATGGATCATGCCGACCGCTACCCGCTCATGCAGGCGGAGGATCTGATCAAGCTGGCCTATCAGAATGCTTACGGTCCCGGGCATTTGATCCGGGACCGTGAAAAGGCACGGCGTTTTTTTATGGCGGAATGGGATATCTGTGTCCCCAATGACGACCCGATCTATCTGCCCATCGGCAGCGATCTGTGCCGTGTATCCCTGTACCGGTGCCGTGAGAAAGGCATCGCGCCGGAAAGCGTCTTCGATCTTTTCTGCGACGCGGCAGCCGTGATCCCGCAGGACGCGCGTGATGTTATGATCGATGACCTGAACATCATCCTGGACCTGATCGAGTCGGGAGATCTCGGGGCCGACGCTGTTCCCATCCATCTGGCGCTCGCCATGGACGGGCGTGTCGATCAGCCCTCCCATTCGGAAAAGTACAGGAACGCCTACAGGCCCGCCTACCGTGTCGTAAAGCAGCACGCCGTGAGACGGATGCTTCGGTCTGTCAGATCTTCCAGATCTTCTCAGAATACTCTTTGACGGTCCGGTCGGAGGAGAAATAGCCCGCGTGGGCGATGTTGTTCAGGCACTTGCGGCCGAAGGTCATGGAGTCGGCTGTGTCATAGATGGCCTTCAGCTTGGTATCCAGATAGGATCTGAAGTCCTTCAGGAGGAAATAATGATCCGCCTGGTGCCATGAGGTGCCGTCCAGCAGGGCATGGTACAGCTCCCTGAAGCCTTCGTCCTGCCGGATGAAGGGATCCTGCACCAGGGTGTCGACAGCGTCCCTGATGACCGGATCATTGTCATAGATCTCCCGGGGCCTGTAGTGGCTCTTCAGCTCGTTGAGCTCGTCCACTTTCGCGCCGAAGATGTAGTTGTTCTCCAGCCCGGCCTGCTCCACGATCTCGATATTCGCGCCGTCGAAGGTGCCCAGGGTCACGGCCCCGTTGAGCATCAGTTTCATGTTGCCCGTGCCGCTGGCCTCGGTGCCGGCGGGGGAGATCTGCTCGGAGATATCCGCGGCGGGGATGATCTTCTCGGCGTAGGAGCAGTTGTAATTCCTGACGAACACGAGCCTCATGCGGTTGGATACCGCGGGATCGTTATTGATGATATCGGCCAGGCAGTTGATGTAGTGGATCACCGCTTTGGCGCGGACATAACCGGGAGCCGCCTTGGCGCCGAAAATGAACGCGACGGGGGGCATGTCCTGATACTGCCCGTTCTTCATCCCGTGGTAGATCGCCGTGATGGACAGGGCATTGAGCAGCTGGCGCTTGTACTCGTGCATCCGCTTGACCTGCACGTCGAATACCCAGCTCCCGGGCAGCAGCACGCCCTCATGGGCATAGATGTGATCGGACAGCTGCTGTTTCTTTTTGCGCTTGATACGGACGAAATCCGTGACGAACTTTTCGTCCTCGATATGCGGCACCAGTTTTTCCAGCTGCCCCAGATCGGTGAGGAACCCGTCGCCGATGCGGCCGCGGATGAGAGCGCTCAGCTCGGGATTGCACAGCTGCAGCCAGCGGCGCTGAGTGATGCCGTTGGTGATGCTGTGGAACATTTCGGGCCTCACGTCATGCCAGGCTTTGAGCACTTCGTCACGCAGGATCTGGGTGTGGATCCTGGCCACGCCGTTGACGGCATGGCTGCCGTACATGGCCAGGTTGGCCATGTGCACGGTATCGTTCCGGATGATATCCAGGGCGTTCTTTTCGTTTGAAGCCGCGTAATAGCCTTCCAGGGCCAGATGGGCCTGCAGCACGGAGATGATCTGGGCGATCTCCGGGATCAGCTCCCGCAGAAGGGAGATGTCCCATTTCTCCAGGGCCTCCTGCATCACGGTGTGGTTGGTGTAGGAGAAGGTCTCCTTGGCGATCTGGATGGCCTGGTCGATGGTGAGCCCCTCATGGATCAGCAGCCTGATCAGCTCCGGGATCGCCATCGTGGGATGGGTATCGTTCAGCTGGATCGCGTGATACTGGGGGAACAGGTGGAAGCTCGTCCCGTGATGGGCTTTGAAATTGCGGATCAGGTCCTGGATGGACGCGGAGCAGAGCACATACTGCTGCTTGAGCCTGAGCAGTTTGCCGGCGCGTTCGGTGTCGTTCGGGTAGAGGAGCTTGGTGATGTCCTCAGCCTCGTTTTTGCCCACGGCCGCTTTGGCGTAGTGCTGCTCATTGAAAGCGGCGAAGTCGATCTCATGCAGGCTCTCACACTTCCACAGCCTCAGGGTGGCGATGGTGTCGCTCTTCCAGCCGATGATGGGCATGTCATAGGGTACTGCCCTGACGGACGCGGAAAGCATGGGCACGATCACGCTCAGGTCATCCCTGCGGATGCTCCAGATGTCCCCGTGCTCTGTCCAGTTATCCGGCAGCTCCACCTGGCGTCCCTGGTGGAAATCCTGCTTCAGCAGGCCGAACTGATAATAGAGCCCGTATCCCATCAGGGGCAGGTCCAGGGTGGCGGCGCTGTCCAGGAAGCAGGCGGCCAGGCGGCCGAGACCGCCGTTGCCCAAAGCGGCGTCCTCGATGTCCTCCATCAGGGCGGGATCGACGCCCTTGGCTTTGAGGAGCGCCCGCATATCGTCCAGCAGGCCCAGGCTCATCAGGTTATTGCCGATCAGCCGGCCCACCAGGTATTCCGCGGAGAGGTAGCAGGCGCGCCTGCCGCTCTCCTGTTTTTTCTGCGTTTCCATCCATTCGTCGCTGATCTCGTACTGGATCGCGCCGGCGATGGCGTTGTGCAGCTGCCATCCCGTCGCCTCGCTCAGGGTCTTGTGGTAATGGGCTTTGCAGATGATGTCCGCGCGTCTGCAGATGTGTTCGGGGCTGTGTATCGTCAGCATGCTGTTTCTCCTGTTTATTGGATTTCGTTATTCTTTGTCTGTCGTCTCCGGGAGCCTGCCGCTTTCTTCGATCAGGGCGCGGAGATGGTCACGGGTCTTTTTGCCGGGGATCTTCGTGAGGCGCCAGAGCCAGTTCCCGCCCAGGGTGCCGGGGGTGTTCATGCGGGCGTCTGTATCAAGGCCCAGCAGATCCTGCATCGGGATCACGGCGGTGTTCGCCTTGAGCTTCAGGGTGCAGGCGATCATTTTTTCGACCACGTCTTTTTCACCCTTCGCGCCGGTGTACTTGAGGCAGGCTTCTTTCTCCGCTTCGCTTTCGCGGGACCTGAACCAGCCCAGGGTGGTGTCGTTGTCGTGGGTGCCGGTATACGCCACGCAGTTCTCTTTCACGTGCTTCGGGTGATGGATGTTGCCCTGGTCATCACCGGAAAAGCCGAACTGCATCACTTTCATGCCCGGATAGCCGCAGAACTTCAGCAGGCTCTTGACCCTCGCGTTGACGGCGCCCAGATCCTCGGCGATGATGTTCACGTCGGGGCAGGTCTCACGGACGACTTTGAAAAAGTCCCTGCCCGGGCCGATGACCCATTCGCCCACACGGGCGTTGGGGGCGCCGAAGGGCACCGTGTAGTAATTGGCGAATCCGATGAAATGATCGATCCTCACCATGTCGAACCGTGAAGCCACATGCCTGAGGCGCTCCTGCCACCAGGCATAGCGGTCTTTTTTCATGCGGCGCCAGTTGTAGATGGGGTTGCCCCACAGCTGCCCGTCCTCGGAAAAATAATCCGGCGGGACGCCCGCCACCAGGATGGGCCTGCGGTCCTTGTCGAAGAGGAAATTCTGCGGGTTGGCCCAGGTGTCGGCTGAATCCTCCGCCACATAGATCGGCATGTCGCCGAACAGCAGTATGCCCTTTTCATGGGCGTACGCTTTCAGGCTGTTCCACTGCCGGTCGAACAGGTACTGGAGGAACCGGTGATAACCGATCCTGTCGGCCAGCTCTTTTTCCGCTTTTTTAAGGGCG
>CADCQZ010000461.1 GCA_902803675.1 uncultured Eubacteriales bacterium | reverse complement strand
GCAGGCCATCCTGACCGCCGGCTGGGACGGGGAATGGTTCATCCGAGCCTATGACGCTCTGGGGAACAAAGTGGGCAGCCATGAGTGTGAGGACGGAAAGATCTTCATCGAATCCCAGGGCTACTGCGTGATGGCCGGCGTGGGCGTTGAGGACGGCAAGGCTCAGAAGGCGATGGACAGCGTACGGAAGTATCTGGAAACGGAACACGGTATCGTGCTCCTCCAGCCTGCCTACAAAGAGTATCATCTGGAGCTGGGCGAAGTGTCCTCCTATCCCCCGGGATACAAGGCGCACGCCGGCATCTTCTGTCACAACAATCCCTGGATCATCGCCGCCGAGACTGTTCTGGGCCACGGCGACAGAGCGTTCGACCTGTACAGGAAGATCGCCCCTGCCTACCGTGAAGAGATCAGTGAAAAGCACAAGATGGAGCCCTATGTATACAGCCAGATGATCGCCGGAAAGGACGCGGTCAATTTCGGCCAGGCCAAGAACTCCTGGCTGACCGGCACCGCCGCGTGGAATTTCTATGTGATCAGCAATTATATCCTGGGCATCAAGCCGGACTGGGATGGCCTCAGGATCGATCCCTGCATCCCCCACGACTGGGACGGCTATCAGGTGTGCCGCCGCTTCAGAGGCGCTGTCTACGACATCCGGATCAGCAATCCCGATAAAGTCTGCCGCGGCGTCAGGACCGTTACCGCGGACGGAAAACCGGTCGAAGGCGATCTCCTGCCTCTGTTCGGTGACGGAAAGGTGCACCGGATCGAAGTGACTCTCGGATGATCGGAACATGAACAGCAAAGCGGCTCCCGCGAAAAACCGGGAGCCGCTTTTGATATCGGTATCGGAACACTGCCGCTTTGGTTTACGAGAAGAATACGAGCTCTTCCTCAGGCGGGTCGGCCTTCTCGATCTCCTGCGCCCAGATCACCGGACCTCTTCCCTGATAGACGGAATTATACTCTTCCTTGACCGTGCCCGTGACCCGCACCCATTCACCTTCGGTGAGCTTCGGCGCCAGATCGCTGCGGCACAGATAACCGAGGAACCGGATATCGTCCGCGCAGCAGGTCATGGCTTTCCTGCCGGGCACGAAATAGTGCGCCCCGTCCTCACGGGACCGGATCACCATGCCCTTGATCTGCACCCGCTTGCCGCGGTACCGGTCGGGATGATCCTGCATGTCCATATACCAGAGCCCGAAATCAATGTCATCCACGCAGATGGGATCCGTATCCAGGCTGAAGGGCATGGAATCCTCGAAAATATCGATCATGGATCCGTCCTTCGCCTCGAAGAGCACGTCGCTGGTGGGGCTGACCACTTTCACGGCCCGGCGGTAATTCGCCAGGGGATCGTCCTTTTTGCAGCGGTTGAAGATGACCATATCCGCGCCGTTGATCATGTCCGTGAAGATCGGCCTCATGTTGTTGAGGAACACCTGGAAGGTGGTGGTATCAACGGTCACGATATGCTGGACAAGCTCCCATTTTTTCGGCTTGGGCATGTCGTAGAAATTTCCGACGCCCCACATGGGGTTGTATTCCACCATGACACGGGCGGGACGGTATTTCTTTTCCAGCTGCTGCAGCTTGTCCAAAGTCAGTTCGGAAGCGTCACTGATCTTTTCCACGGAGACCCGCGCCCTGGTCAGGTCCGCCGGGTCAAACTCTTCCTCACCTTCCTCACAGACGATCAGGAGCGTCCTCCCGGGGATCATGAAGTTCTTCTGCTGCAGGCTGTAGGTGAGAAAAGTGGTCTTTCCGCTCTCGATAAAGCCCGTGATCAGGTATACGGGGATACCGCGGTCAGGCATGTGATGTTCCTCCTTTACAGTTTGAACAGGGCCTTGAGTTTGTCCTCGTCAAGATGAGCCCCGATCACGCAGAACCTGCCGGTGATGTCGGGCGCGCCGGAACGGATATCGCATTCGCCGGGCACCATGTCAAAGTAGATCCAGGTGCCGTCCGCGCCGTCCAGCATGCCCTTCGCCCTGAGCACTTCGCCATAGGAATGATCCTCGGAAAGGACGGTCAGGATATCCCGGACCTCATCCGCGGTGAACTTTCTGGCCGTCTCGCCGCCCCAGGAAGTGAATACCTCGTCGGCATGATGGTGATGATGGCCGTGATGATCATGGTGGTCATGATGATGGTGATGTTCGTGTTCGTCCTCGTCATCGTCATCATCATGGTGATGATGCTCATGCTCATCCTCATCGTCGTCGTCATCGTCGTCGTGATGGTGATGATGCTCATGCTCGTGCTCGTCATCGTCGTCATCGTCGTGATGATGGTGATGATGCTCGTGCTCGTCCTCATCCTCGTCGTCATCCGGCAGCGGGACAGACAGCGTGAACGCCTTCTTGCCTTCCTCCATGGCGGTCAGGATCGTCTGCGCGTCCAGACGGTCGGCGGGCGTGGTGATCACGGCGCACTCGCCGTTCAGTTCACGGATCATGGCCACCGTATCTTTGATCTTCTGTTCCGTCGCCTGGGGCGTGTCCGTCCTGCTCAGGATCACTACCTTGGCGTACTTGAGCTGATTCTCGAAGAATTCACCGTAGGCTTTCAGGTACATTTTGCATTTGTTGACATCGGCCACGGTGGTGTAGCTGTTGAGCACCACGTCACCGGTCAGGCCCGCCTTCTGCACGGCCCTGATCACGTCCGACAGTTTGCCCACACCGCTGGGCTCGATGATCACCCGGTCGGGATGATAACGGTCGATGACCTCATTGAGAGCGGTCCCGAAATCGCCCACCAGGGAGCAGCAGATGCACCCGGAATTCATCTCTTTGATCTGGATGCCCGCTTCCTTCAGAAATCCGCCGTCGATGGCGATCTCGCCGAACTCGTTCTCTATCAGAACGACCTGCTCACCCTTGAAAGCTTCCTTCAGGAGCTTTTTGATCAGTGTCGTTTTCCCGGCACCGAGAAAACCGGAAATAATGTCGATCTTCGTCATTTCAAGTGCTTCCTTTCCGTTTATATGCTCTTTCGCGGCAGGCTCACATGCCGCCTATCTATTGTACACAGATTGTCAAGGGCAGGCAACCTTCCGAGCGGTGAGTTTTTTGCCGCCCCGCCTTGACTCCGGCGGGATTTGAGTGTATCCTTCAATCGTTGTCTTTCCGCCGCACGCGCGGCGGAACACGTTTCTTTTCGATCAGCGATCATACAATGCGTGAGGAGGCATTATGTTAGATATCAATCTGATCAGGACCGATCCCGAGCTCGTCAAAAACAACATCCGCAAAAAGTTCCAGGACAGTAAACTGCCGCTGGTGGATGAGGTGCTCGCTCTTGACAAGGAATACCGGGAAGCGCTCCAGAAGGCCGACTATCTCAGAAATCAGCGCAATGTCATCTCCAAGAAGATCGGCGCCCTGATGGGTCAGGGGAAAAAGGACGAAGCGGAAGCGGCCAAGAAAGAGGTCGGCAACATGGCTGCCGAGCTGCAGGAGCTGGCCGCGAAGGAAGACGATCTCAGGGAAGAGATCCGCCGCAGGATGCTGATCATCCCCAATATCATCGACGACAGCGTTCCCGTCGGGAAGGACGACAGTGAAAACGTGGAGATCGAGCGCTTCGGCGAGCCGGTGGTGCCTGATTACGAGATCCCCTACCATGTGGACATCATGGAGAGGCTCAGCGGCATCGACCTGGACAGCGCCAGGAAGACCAGCGGCAACGGTTTCTATTATCTAATGGGCGATATCGCCCGGCTGCACAGCGCCGTGCTGAGCTACGCCCGCGACTTCATGATCGATAAAGGCTTCACTTACTGTGTTCCTCCCTTTATGATCCACGGCAGCGTGGTGAACGGCGTCATGTCCTTTGCCGAGATGGAAAACATGATGTACAAGATCGAGGGTGAGGACCTGTACCTGATCGGCACGTCGGAACATTCCATGATCGGCAAGTTCATCGATACGATCCTGGATGAGGACGCTCTCCCCTATACCATGACCAGCTACTCCCCCTGCTTCAGGAAGGAAGTGGGCGCTCACGGCATCGAGGAGCGCGGCGTTTACCGCATCCATCAGTTCGAAAAACAGGAAATGATCGTGGTGTGCCGTCCCGAAGACAGCAAAGCGTGGTTCGAGAAGCTGTGGCAGTACACGGTCGAGCTGTTCAGGAACATGGACATCCCGGTGAGGACCCTGGAGTGCTGCTCCGGCGACCTGGCTGACCTGAAAGTCAAGAGCCTGGACGTGGAAGCCTGGAGCCCCCGCCAGAAGAAGTATTTCGAGGTCGGTTCCTGCTCCAATCTGGGCGACGCGCAGGCCAGACGGCTGCAGATCCGCGTGAAGGGCAAGGACGGCAAGAAGTACCTGGCCCATACCCTCAACAACACCGTCGTGGCTCCGCCCCGGATGCTGATCGCTTATCTGGAAAATCATCTCCAGGCGGACGGGACCATCACCATCGCCGAGCCCCTGAGGATGTACATGGGCGGCAAGAGCGTTATCGGCTGATCTAAAACAAGGAGCGTAAACATGCCTACCGGGAAGACAGGATCCTCCATCAGGGACGCCATCCCCTCTTCGGGGAAATCGACCGCGGCGAAGAAAACAGCTCAAACGAAGACCGCGGCGGCGCGCAGACCGGCCTCAGCTCCCAGTTCGACCGCGTCCAGGAGAAAAACAACAGCTACCGGCACCGTCAAAGCCTCCGGCAGGAACGTGAAGGCAAAAACGGGAACGGCGGGCAAAAACGAACTGATCCTGACCGCGGCCGAAAAGAAGCTGATCGCTCTCTACCGTGAAGCGGACCAGGCAGCGAAAGAGAAATGCCTCCAGGTCCTCAAAGGGCAGGAGACCGATATCCTGAGCGGTCTTATTTCAGGCGCCGGCGAGATGCTGGGCGATCTGGTGGGGCCTGCCCTGGAAAACATCCTTAATCCAAAACGTTGATCATTTCACATCACCATCAAGCCGGGAGGAAACACGTTCCGCCCGGCTTGATTTCAACAAAGAACGGAGATGCGTCATTATGGACAGTTACCGGATCGAGCATGATTCCATGGGAGAAGTCAAAGTACCCTCCAACCGGTACTGGGGCGCTCAGACCCAGAGAAGCATCCAGAACTTCCCCATCGGGCGCGGAAGAGATCTTATGCCCGGCGAGATCATCAGCGCCTTTGCCCTGATGAAAAAAGCGGCTGCCGCCGCGAACAGCGTCCTGCTTCCCCAGAGGATGACGGACGATAAGCTCAAGGCGATCACTCAGGCTGCCGATGAGATCCTCAGCGGCGGCCTCGACAGGGAATTCCCCCTGGTGGTGTGGCAGACGGGCAGCGGCACTCAAACCAATATGAACGTCAATGAGGTAATCGCCAACCGCGCCAATGAGATCGCCGGATGCCGCCTCTGCCATCCCAACGATGACGTCAACATGAGCCAGTCCTCCAATGATACCTTCCCGACAGCGCTCCATATCGCCGCGGTCCTTCTTTTGACCGACCGGCTCATCCCCGCCGTGGAAAAGCTTTGCGGGACATTCAGGGATCTGGAGAAAAAGTACCCGGACGCTGTCAAATGCGGACGGACCCATCTGCAGGACGCGGTCCCGATCGCCTTTTCCCAGGAGGTGAGCGGCTGGCGGTCCTCACTTGAAAAAGACATCGAAATGCTCAGGGCAGGTGTCAGGCCGCTCCTGGGCCTCGCTCTCGGCGGCACCGCAGTGGGAACGGGCCTCAACGCCCCCGGGGGATTTGCCGTCCTGGCCGCGGAGAAGATCGCCGAAATGACGGGGAAGCCCTTTGTGTCGGAAGAAAACAAATTCCATGCCCTCTCGTCCAGGGATGAGATCGTTTTCGCGCACGGCGCGGTCAAGGCCCTGGCCTGCGACATGATGAAGATCGCGAACGATATCCGCTGGCTCGCTTCCGGTCCCCGCTGCGGCCTGAATGAGATTTCCATCCCCGAGAACGAACCGGGGAGCTCCATCATGCCCGGAAAAGTCAACCCCACCCAGTGTGAGCAGGTCACGATGGTGGCTGTCCAGGTGATGGGGCATGACGCCGCCATCGGTTTCGCGGCATCACAGGGCAATTTCGAGCTCAATGTGTTCCTGCCCGTGATAGCCTATGATCTCATCCGCTCGGCGAGCCTCCTGGCAGAATCGATCACGGCCTTTGATCTCAATTGCGCGTCCGGGATCCGGGTGAACAGGGAAAGGATGGATCGTTACCTGAACGACTCCCTCATGCTGGCTACGGCTCTCAATCCCGTCATCGGTTATGACCGGGCGGCCAAGGCGGCACAGACAGCGTCACGGGATAACATTTCCCTGAGAGAAGCCTGTGTAAAGCTCGGTTATCTTTCTGCCGAAGAATACGACGGGATCGTCCGCCCGGAAAGAATGGTCTGACGGACACCGATCGCGATTGTATTTGCATCCGGCCTGTGATAAAATCAGGCTGTATTCTCTCCGGAAGTGAGGATGATATCATGAACGATACGATCACCGCCGTCAAGGCCGTCAGCCTGGCGGCGAGGATGATATCGGGAAGCGGCGGCGAGACATACCGCGCGGAAGAGACCGTGCGGCTCATGTTCAACGGATTCGGCTATTCCAAGATCGAGGTGCTGGCCTTTCCCACGGGCATCACCTTCACCCTCTATACCGATGACAACACCAGTTTCACCCGGATCGTCAGGATCCCCAGCAGAAAAGTGGACTTGAAGATCCTGGATGACTGCAATACTGTTTCGCGAAAAGTCGCCAAAGGCCTTATGACCCCTGAAGAGGCATACAGGGCTTTAAAAGAGATCGAGAACGAGAAACCCATGCCCGCGATCGTCTTTGCTCTGGCCTGCGGCTTATCATCCGCGTTCTTCACGCTGCTCTTTGACGGGCACCTCCCGGATTTCGCTGTGTCCTTCGTATGCGGTTTTCTCACCCAGTGGATCCTGGTGCTTTTGAGCAGGCACCGGGTACCGGGCGTGATCTCCGGGATGATCGCCAGCTTCTTCTCCGCCCTGATCACCCTTTCCTGTCACCGGATCTGGCCTGTTCTGCAGGTGGAAAGCATCATTTCCGGCGCGATCATGCCCCTGGTCCCCGGCTGGGCCCTGACCAACGCGATCCGGGACACCATCTGGGGGGACCTGATATCCGGCGGCGCCAAGACCACGGAAGCGCTTTTGACCGCCATCACCCTGGGCGCCGGCATCGGCATCATGTTCTCGGTTTGGGGGAGTTTGATCGGATGAGCCTTTTTTATCAGTTCCTGATCTGCTTCGCGGCGGCGCTGTGTTTTTCACTGCTGCTCAACCAGCCCAGGCGCTCCATCGTGTTCAGCGCCATCATCGGCGCTCTGGCTTATGTGCTGTTCTTCGTACTGGGCAAAGGGGTCATGGCCTATTTCGTATCCTCATTCTTCGTCGGCGTCGCCTGTGAGGGGCTCGCACGCTGGAAGAAGACCACCGCCACCCAGCTCATCACCTGTTCCCTGATCCCCCTCATCCCGGGACTGGGGCTGTACAGGACAGTGCGTTATCTGACGGAAAATCAGTTCTCCCAGGCGGTGAAGACCGGCCTTGACGCGGTCCTGGGGATATGCGCCATCGCTCTTGCCATCACCTTTTCCACGCTCCTGTTCAAGCGCAGGAACCACAATTGACCTTTGGAGGCTCTATGATCCAGACAGGAAAAGTCGTCGCTTCGAAGGGATCGCAGATCCAGGTCTGCTTTCAGCGTCCCGAGATGTGCGCCCACTGCAAAATGTGTGACACGGGCCTGAAGGAGGACGGCACCGTCATCACCCTGAACGGCCATGCCGCCCCCGGTGACATGGTGGAGGTCTACCTGCCCGAAAAGCAGCTGCTCCGCCACACGGCCGCGGCATATTTGATCCCCCTGCTCGCGCTCCTTCTGGGGCTCCTCATCGGCAGCCTTTTATCCTTCGGTGAAGCGCTCCAGGCCGTAACGGCGCTCATCTTCACCGGTCTCGGGCTTTTGTGCGTCAGGCTCTACGACCGCTACCTGAGCGGCAAAAAGAACGCGCTCCCGTCGATCGTCCGGGTCCTTCCCGCCGCGGAGCAGGATAAATGACGGGCCGCGGAGACCTCGAAACCGCCCTCAGAGATGAAGTCCTTCGCTCCTGGGATCGGATCGGACGGCCGCGCCGCATCGCCGCTGCCTTTTCCGGAGGCGCGGATTCCACGGCGCTGATGTATATCCTGAAAAGCCTCAGGGACGAGACAGACATTTACCTCTGCGCGCTCCATATCAATCACGGGCTCCGCGCGGAAGCGGACTCTGAACAGGAGCACTGCCGGCTGTTGTGTGAAAGTGAAGGCATCCCTTTCTCCGCCGTGAAGATCGACATGAAAGGGCGGTCGGAAGAAGAGGCCCGTACTCTTCGTTACGCGGCGCTGGATCGTTTGGCCGGGGAACATGCCTGCGATCGCATCGCCGCGGCCCACCACAGCGGTGACCAGGCCGAGCTTCTGATCATGCGTCTGATGCAGGGCAGTCTCACAGGCATGGCCGGGATGCGGGAACAGGCCCTACTGCCCTCGGGCGTTCCTTCTCCGCGGTATATCTGGCGGCCGCTGCTCTCCCGATCCCACGAGGAGCTCTGTGCCTATCTGACAGAGAAGGGGATCCTCTGGAACGAGGACCGCAGCAACCGGGACACGGCGTATCTGCGCAATTATATCCGCCTTGAAGTCCTCCCGGTCCTCGCCGCCCGTCAAAGCGCTCTATCCGAGCACCTTTGCGGTATCGCCCGCGGGATCAGGCAGATCCTGGATGATCAGCGCTCCATGGCCGAGAATTTTCTTACCGTTCACGGCAGGACGGGGTGCCTGTGCCCCAGGATCGACGGGAAAGCGTTCTATGATCTTCCGCTGTCCCTGCGCTCCTCGGTGATCCGGCTGTTTCTTGAAAAAAACGATCTCTCCCCCGCCCTGCCCGAAAACAGCCTGCAGGCCGTGATGTGTTTGGACATCGGCAGGTCTCTGGATATCGGGAAAGCGGTCTTCTTCCGCAGCGGGCAGTATCTGCATCTGACAAAAAACGATCGCGGACCGCTCAGTGACCCGGAACAGGTACGCACGAGACCCTTCTGCGGCGATACAGGCGACGGGAAACGCTTCCAGGCCATCCCCCGGAGCCTTCTGGACGGGCTGTCGATCCGGTCCAGAAGGGACGGGGACAGGCTGATCCCGTTCGGGATGAAGCACCACCGCAAATTGCAGGACTATCTGACGGACCGGGGGATCCCCGCCCCGTTCAGAGATCTCATCCCGCTTTTATGCCGCGAGGACAAGATCCTTTGGGTGATCGGCGTCGGGCCATCGGAAGCCTGCCGGATCACATCGCCCGAAGACGCGGCCCTGCTTGAATACACCGGGCAGCTGCCCTGGGATTGATAAGGAGGATATGTTATGAATGATTTTTCCGAGATCTACAAGGATCTGGACCGGATCCTGCTGACGAAAGAACAGATCCGGCAGAGAGTCGCCGAGCTGGGTGCCCAGATCAGCCGGGATTTCAAAGACGATCCCCCCATCCTTATTTGTATCCTGAAGGGCGCGTGCGTATTTTTCTCCGATCTGATGCGCGAGATCAATCTGCCTGTGGCGATCGAATTCATGGCGGTATCCAGTTACGGCAGCTCCACGAAATCATCCGGTGTCGTGCGGATCGTCAAGGACCTTGACCGGGACATCGTAGGCAGAAACGTTCTGGTCGTTGAGGATATCGTCGACAGCGGCATGACCCTCAGCCATCTTAAAGTGATCCTGGAAGCCAGGAAAGCGAAAAAAGTCTCCATCGTCACCCTGCTGGACAAGCCGGAACGGCGGAGAGCTCCTTTGACCGTCGATTACAGCGGTTTTGTGATCCCCGACGCTTTCGTGGTGGGTTACGGGCTGGATTATGACGAAAAATACAGGAATCTGCCGGATATCGGGATCCTCTCCCCCCGCATCTACGGCGACAATTGAGCCGCCCATGGAAAAGCCGCATTGTCATACAGGATGTTTTGTGGTATATTTAGATTTGATGCGGTATGTCCTTCATATCGTGTCAAACGTGTCCGGATATCCAGATATCCAAAAGGAGGAATATTTTGCGCAACGCATCCAGAGGCATTGCCGGTTATCTGATCATGATCGCCGCCTTCATCGTGCTGGCCGTCATCCTGACCCAGTCCAACAGCGGCATCAAACCCGAAGTCATCACTTATCCGGAACTGCTCAATAGAATCGAAAAAAAGGAGATCTCCAAAGCCGCGATCAACGGTGAGAATCTCTACGGCCTGAACAGGAATTCGCGTTACGCCGGCAACTTCCCGGAGTACTACGATTTCTCATGCGTGATCGGCTACGATTTCATCGACACGGTCCGTATCCTCACCGCGAAGCAGAAGAACGTTGACGTGGATACCGTCAGCGTGAATGACTTCAGTTTCGATCTGGAATACGCGCCCACCAAGGTCACGCCCTGGTACATCCAGCTGATCCCTTATCTGATCCCCACCGTGATCCTGATCGTGTTCTGGATCTATATCATGCGCATGCAGAACGGCGGCGGCAGCAAGGTCATGAACTTCGGCAAGTCCCGGGCGAACATGATCGATCCGGGCAAAAACAAGCACACATTTGCCGACGTGGCCGGTGCCGACGAGGAGAAAGAAGAGCTGGCGGAGATCGTGGATTTCCTGAAAAACCCGAAGACCTATGTGGATCTGGGTGCCAGGATCCCCAAGGGCGTTCTGCTCGTTGGCCCTCCGGGCACCGGTAAAACGCTCCTGGCAAAAGCTGTCGCCGGTGAAGCGAACGTGCCTTTCTTTTCCATCAGCGGCTCTGATTTCGTGGAAATGTTCGTGGGCGTCGGTGCCAGCCGTGTGCGCGATCTTTTCGATCAGGCCAAGAGGAATGCCCCCAGTATCGTATTCATCGACGAGATCGACGCGGTGGGCCGTCACCGGGGCGCCGGTCTGGGCGGCGGTCACGACGAGCGTGAGCAGACCCTCAACCAGCTCCTGGTGGAAATGGACGGTTTCTCCACCAATGAGGGCGTTATCGTTCTGGCGGCGACCAACAGGCGGGATATCCTGGACCCCGCGCTGCTGAGGCCCGGGAGGTTCGACCGGCAGGTCACCGTCAACTATCCCGATCAGAACGGCCGGCTCGCGATCCTGAAGGTCCATTCCCGCGGAAAGCCGCTCGATCCGGATGTGGACCTTGAAAACATCGCCAAACGGACACCCTATGCCACCGGCGCGGATCTTGAGAACATCATGAACGAAGGCGCGATCCTCGCCGCCAAGGAAAAGAAAAAGACTGTCTCCCAGAAAGACCTGACGGAAGCTGTGGAACGTGTCCAGATGGGACCGGAGAAGCGCAGCCACAAGGTCCTGGAGGAAGACCGAAAGATCACCGCTTATCACGAGGCGGGCCACGCGCTGCTGGGTCACTATCTGCCCCTGTGCGACGAGGTCCATTTGATCACGGTGGTGCCCCGGGGCCAGGCCGCCGGCCTCACCCTGTCCCTGCCCGAAAAGGAATACGATCACACCGGCAGGAACAAGCTGCTCCAGGATATCACGATGACCCTGGGCGGACGCGCGGCCGAGAGCCTCACACAGGATGATATCTGCACCGGTGCCGTCAGCGACCTGAAGCGGGCAACGGAGATCGCCAGGGCCATGGTGACCAAGTTCGGCATGAGCGAGAATCTGGGCACCATGTACCTGGGCAGCGACCAGGAAGTATTCGTCGGCATGGAATTCGGGCAGACCCGCGAATACAGCGAGCAGACCGCTTCGGCGATCGACCGCGAGGTCCACAGCATCCTGGATAAATGCTACGAAGAAGCGGTCAGGATCCTGAAGGAACACATCGATCAGCTCCGTGCCCTGGGCGAACTGCTGATCGAGAAAGAGACCCTGAACCGGGCTGATTTCCTCAGCTTCCTGAACGGGCCCGAAGAAGCGCAGCCGGTGCCGGCGGACGGGATCGTCGAATGATCAGAGCGGATCTTCATATCCATACCACCGCGTCGGACGGCACCGATGATCCCGTATCCATCGGCTGTTTGGCGTCCCGGAGCGGTCTTGAATGGGCCGCGGTGACGGACCATGACACCGTGGACGGTATACCGGGTTTTATC
>CADCQZ010000460.1 GCA_902803675.1 uncultured Eubacteriales bacterium | reverse complement strand
CTCAAACGCACAGTGCTGCAGGTGGCGCAGCCCCAGGGTGAGATCAATCACGGCGCAATGCTGGAGATGTGCGAAGGCATGTGCGGCCAGTTTAACGGAGGCGACTTCGGCGACTTTGATCTGGGCGATCTTATGGGTACCATCCTCGGCGGCCTTCAGGAGGAAAACTACAAGATCGATCCTTTCATTACCAATCTGGCACGCGGGATCACCGCGGTGGAGGGCACTGTCAAAGCGCTCAGCCCCAAGATCAATATCCTCAACTACTTCATGGACAAGGTGGGCGGCGGCTTTGATCTTAACCTGAATTTTGAGCATCCGGAGAAGATGAACCCTGAGATCGCCATGAAACTGATCCAGCTCGCTAACGGCCTGACGGATTCCGCGGTGAAGAAGGCCGATGCGCTGGATATGCTGGAAAAAGGACAGATCAAGGTCCACACCCAGTTTTCCTTTGAAGACAACGCCCTGAAGAATATCAAGCGCATGATCCGGTATATCATCGAAGGCATCCTGGTCGTAGCGCTGTTCATCGGCTCCACTACTCTGTGCACCGTCTCGCCTCTTGAAAACAGCGGGCCTTTCGACGCCATCGCCCTGCGGTCCATCGGCGTCACAGGGTATTTCATCTGCGTGTACGCGGGTACCCACCTGGTCCGGAAAATGAAGAAGGACTAATAAACGCGTCCGGGCTGGGGCCTGTATCCCGCCATGGGACCGGTCGCGCGGGCATGAATGATCATGGAGATCATGCATCATGCAGAACACCGGCCGCTTCAATACTCAGTTTGTGGTGTCAAAACCGGTCTTGGGATGATAAAGTGCGGTCCCGGAGCAATGACAAAGTCCCGCAGAGAGGCGGGATTTTGCCATTAAAAAGACAAAAAAACAAAAGGAATAAGGAGATCAGCCAAATATGTCCATCAGAGAGGATAAGCCATGGAAAAAAGCTTCGTGGAAGTAAAACTGTTTCAGGTAAGGCCTGATAAGCTGGAACAATTTGAAGCAATGGTCAGCGAAATGTCCGCTGTCCAGAAAAAATGCGAAGGCTGCCTTTCCATAAAGTATTTCAAGCGGTTCTTTACCATAGATGGTATTGCACCGGGTGGACCTCCGAGAGAATTGACCAAAGTCGTCAAGTGCGTCAAATACTATTCGTATTGGGAATTTGACACAAAAGAGAACTACGGAAAAGCCATAAAACTGTTTTTTGATAACTACATGAAAGCCTTGCAGAAACTTCTGATCTCACCGTTTGATATCAATTTGGGATACACCGTATAGGAAATATGCTTTATGGCTCCACACCCGGCCGGGCTTCATCAATGAGGCGCTGCCGGTTTTTTTCTTTTCCCGCTCACGCCTGGCGTCCCATGCCCGCGAACACAGGAAGCCCGGCATATCCTGCCGGAGTTCCCGTTACCCACCGCATCTGTTCCTGCGGTGCGCGTCGTTCCACCGGAAAGTCCCGTCTGTGCCATGCTTTATACCAGCCTCGCCGTGTGCATGGCTGCCGCGTTCATCCGCTGATCCTGAGCATCTTCCTGACCGGTATCACGGCAGCCACTGTATCCATCCGCCTGTTTGCCGCCGCGAAAAAGGAGCAGACCGGACCCGGGTATATGTGCGATGACGGTTGCGGCACAGAGGGGTTTCAGGTATAATAAAACCGCACCCGATCCAACGGGGATACCCGATCGGTCGGGCAAAAATCAGCAGAAGAGAGTATATGGATCATGTCTCAGGAATCAAAAACAAAGTTCCAGGCCGAACTCGAGAAGGAAGTCGGCAAAGTCAAAGCTTTCTACTATCCCGTACGGGCCGGACTGCTCAGGCGCCTGTTCGTCACGAGCGTGGCTTTATACAAGCTGCACCCGAATCCCAATGATGAGTTCTGCCAGCCGGACGTGGGACCCAACCACGAGATCATCTCCGAATACCTGAGCGAATACATACGGTTCGGGAATAACGTGAACGCGCCCGTCAGCTTCAGGGGCGGCATCACGGAGCCGCTGATCGTGGAAAAAGCCCGGCCTGACGGATATTTCATCCTCAACGGCCATCACCGCTGGGCAGCGGCGCGGCGGGCGGGGATGAAAAGGCTTCCCGTCAGGGTCGTGGATCCGACACGGACCGCGGATATCCGGAAGATGCTGGAGAAATCCACTTCCGACAGGCGCGTCACACTGGATCTGGACGAGACCGTGTTCCGGCCCGCGAACGATCCCTGCCTGGAAAAGCCCCTCCCCTACCCCTTCAGAAAACTGTACAAAGAACGCCTCAAGCTCGGCATCCCGGCCCTGTTCCATTTCCTGAAGAAGCAGGACTATGATATCTGGGTCTACTCGGCGAAGTACTATTCCCTGGATTATATCCGCGCCTTTTTCATCCACTACCGGGTCCCGGTGACGGGGATCGTGACCGGCACGGCGAGAAAGGGCCCCAAGGAGAACAGCAAAGAAATAGAGACCCTGCTGGACAGCCGCTATAAGTCCACGCTCCACATCGACTACAAAACGGTGCTCTGTACCCACAGAGGCTCAAAGGATTTTGAGGAATTCCCCCTGAGCGATCCCGGGGCGGGCTGGTCCGCCGGGATCATGGACGTGGTGGAAAACAGGATAAGCAAAAAACATGAGTAAGCAGCCTGAAAAACTGAAAATGCGGGTCTCCTTCGACCTGGACGAAGTGCTGTTCGTGTCACCGAAGACCCACAAGACCGAGCCGCCGCCCCGCTTTCCCTTCGACAGGATCTTCAAGGAACGCCTGCGGCTGGGAACGCCCGATCTGATCCGGTCCCTCCAGGAGCTGGGTTACGAAGTGTGGGTGTATACCTCCTCCTTCCGGTCCGATGCCTATATCCGCGGGCTGTTCCGCTGCTACGGCGTACGGTTCGACGGCATCGTGAACGGGGACAGGCACATGCGGGAAGTCCAGGCGCTCAGCAAGACCATCCTGCCGCAGAAAATGCCCGCCAGATACCATATCGCCCTGCATGTGGATGACGAGTCGGTCATCTGCTCCGGCGCCCTGCAGAACGGTTTTGAGGCCTACCAGCTGGACGCGGAGGATGATGACTGGAAGGACAAGATCATCGAGCGCGCGGACAGGATCCGCAGGCAGAAACAGCTGTAAGCGGGACCGAGGAAGGGCCGGGCGCCCGATGCGGCACAGGAAACGCCCCGGCAGTCAGACACATCGAATGCCCGAATGGCGCGGACCGGAAAATACACGGAAAACCGGTCCGCGCCTTTGATTTTTCTACATATATACGGTATAATAGAATGTCATGTTCCGTGATCCCGCAGACCGGATGAAAGAACACGGCAGAAAACGCTGAAAAGGAACGGCACGATATGAAGCTGAACGAACTGAAGCCCGGGGAATCGGCGAAACTTGAGACCATCGGCGGCGAAGGCGCCCTGAGGCAGCACTTCCTGGACATGGGCATGATCCCCGGTGCCAGGGTGACGATGATGAAGCCCGCCCCCATGGGAGATCCCCTGGAGATGCGGATACACGATTACGAGCTGACGCTGAGGCTGGAGGACGCGGAGAAGATCACGGTATCCCCCGCGCCGGCGGCGGATATCAGTGAGGAAGAAGAGCGGGTCCGACGGACGGATCACCCCGGACTGGGTGAAGAAGGCAAATTTCATCCCAAAGGGAGCGGTGACCCGCTGCCCGAGGGGACGGTGCTGACCTTTGCCCTGGTGGGGAACCAGAACAGCGGCAAGACCACCCTGTTCAATCAGCTGACCGGTTCCAACCAGCATGTGGGCAATTTCCCCGGCGTGACCGTCGACCGGAAGGACGGAGCGATCCGCGGGCATAAGGATACACTGATCACCGACCTGCCGGGCATCTATTCCATGTCCCCCTACTCCAGTGAGGAACTGGTCTCCCGTGACTTCGTGCTCAATGAGAAGCCCCGGGCGATCATCAATATCGTGGACGCCACCAACATCGAGCGCAACCTGTACCTGACGATGCAGCTGCTGGAGATGGGCATCCCGATGGTGGTGGCCCTGAACATGATGGACGAGATGCGGGGCAACGGCGGCACCGTGGACGTGAACACGATGGAAGACATGCTGGGCGTGCCCGTGGTACCGATCTCCGCCTCCAAGAACGAGGGCGTCAATGAGCTGGTGCGACATGCCGTGCACATCGCCAAATACCAGGAAAAACCGCTCCGCCAGGACTTCTGCGGCGCGGAAGATCACGGCGGCGCGGTGCACCGGGCCATCCACGCGGTGAGCCACCTGATCGAGGACCACGCCGCGGCGGCCGGGATCCCCGTGCGGTTCGCGGCCTGCAAGCTGCTCGAGGGTGATGGGAACATCGCCGAAAAGCTCGCCCTGGATCCGAACGAAAAAGAGATGCTGGAGCACATCGTGCTCCAGATGGAAACGGAGCGGGGCCTGGACCACAGCGCCGCCATGGCGGAGATGCGCTTTGACTACATCGGGAAAGTATGCTCCTGCTGTGTCATCCGCCCCCGTGAAAGCAAAGAGCACAAGCGCAGCCAGAAGATCGACAGCATCCTTACGGGCAGATACAGCGCCATCCCCGTCTTTATCGACATCATGGCGCTGGTGTTCTTCCTGACCTTCTTCCTGATCGGGCCCTGGTTCCAGGACCTCCTGGCAGGCGGCATCGATCGGCTGGCCAAGCTCGCCGCCCGTGGCATGGAAGCCGCGCATATGAACCCGGCCATACAGAGCCTGGTGCTGGGCGGCCTGTTCGAGGGGGTGGGCACGGTGGTGAGCTTCCTGCCCATCATCGTGATCCTGTTCTTTTTCCTGTCCCTGCTCGAGGACAGCGGATACATCGCCAGGGTCGCCTTCGTGATGGACAAGCCCCTGCGCCGTATCGGCCTGTCCGGCCGCAGCATCGTGCCGATGCTGATCGGCTTCGGATGCACCGTCCCGGCAGTGATGTCCACACGCACCCTGCCTTCCGACCGGGACAGGCGGATGACGATCCTGCTGACGCCCTTCATGTCCTGCACGGCCAAGCTGCCGATCTACGGCTTTTTCGTCAACGCGTTCTTTCCCGGCGGGAGCTGGCTGATCATCACCGGACTGTACATCGTGGGCATCGCGGCGGGCATCCTGGCGGCGATGCTCTATAAGAACACCCTGTTCAAAGGCAAGGCCGTCCCCTTCGTGATGGAACTGCCCAACTACCGCCTGCCCAGCCCACGGAACGTGGCGCTGCTGCTGTGGGAAAAAGCCAAGGACTTCCTCAGGCGGGCTTTCTCGGTGATCCTGATCGCCACGATCGTGGTCTGGTTCCTCAAGAGCTTCGACTTCGGCTTCAACCTGGTGGAGGATTCCCAGGGCAGCATCCTGGCGGCGGTATCCGGCCTGCTGGTACCGGTCATGAAGCCCGTGGGGCTCGGAGACTGGCGGATCATCACCTCCCTGGTGAGCGGGTTCATGGCCAAGGAGAGCGTGGTCAGCGTGATGGAGACCCTGTTCGGCGGCGGCGTTACCGCCCTGGGCGCCGCGACGGCCGCCTCCATGCTGGTGTTCAGCCTGCTCTACACCCCCTGTGTGGCGGCCGTAGCCGCTATCCGGCGGGAACTGGGACACAAGTGGGCCCTCATCGTGGTGCTCTGGCAGTGCGGCATCGCCTGGGCAGCCGCGCTCCTGGTGCGGCTCATCGCCATGGCGCTGGGCGCAGCCTGAAAGGAGGGTGCATCGATGAACTTCTGGGATGTGCTCGTCCTCGCGGCGATCATAGGCGCGGCGGCATTCGCGATGTCGCGCAGGAAACAGGCCCGGCGCAAGGGGCGATCCTGCTGCGACGGGTGCGCGGGCTGCGGCGCCAAAGACCGGGCATGCCGCTGATGCCCGACGGCCCGGGACCAGTTTCCATTTTTTCGCTGATATGATATAATCCCGTGGAATACAGATCGGAGGCCTTAAAAGTATGTTTGGAAAGATGATGAACAATTATTACTACGGCAAGAGCGGCAAGGGCGATTACACGAAGAACGACCTGCCGAAGAACAGAAAGCAGCTGTTTTTCGAGATGCTGCGCATCCGTCTGTCCGCGCTGTGCCGCCTGAACATGATGACCATCCTGATCTTCCTGCCGCTGATCATCCTTCTGACTGTGAGCCTGACGACGTACCTGCAGGGCGTCAACCAGTATCTGATCATGCAGGACACCCTGAGCGCCGCCGGCATCCAACTGAACGGGAGCCCCATCAGCGAGGAGACCATGGCGGAGATCAACGAGATCTTCGCCGCCGGCGAATACAGCGAGGAAGCGGTGAAATGGTTCCTCAACTTCAGCATCTCCGACTTCAACAAAGGCATCCTGTGGCAGCTGGTCCTCTTCGCCATCCCCTGCATCCTGATCACCGGCCCCGTCGAGACGGGCCTGGCGTACATCACGCGGAACTGGGCCCGGGACGAGCACGCCTTCATCTGGTCTGACTTCAAGGACGCCGTGAAGGAGAACTGGAAGCAGGGCCTGGGCGTATCCGCCATCACGAGCGTGGTGCCCATCACGATCTATGTGTGCTGGAATTTCTACGGGGGCATGGCCGACACCAACGGCTTCTTCTTCATCATCCCCCAGATCCTGGTGCTGATGCTGGGCCTGTTATGGTCCCTGGGGGTCATGTACATGTATCCCATGATCGTGACCTATAAGCTCCGCTTCACCCAGCTGATCCGCAACGGCCTGATGCTGGGGATGGGGCGTCTGCCCCAGACCGCGGGCGTGCGCCTGCTGGCTCTGGTGCCCTCGATCATCCTGTTCCTGCTGCTGCTGTTCACATCCATCGGCATGTACGCCATCATCGTGTGGGTGCTGTATTACGTGATCATCGGCGTGGCCCTGAGCCGCTTCGTCAACGCTTCCCTGACCAATGCCGTATTCGACAAGTTCATCAATCCGCGGATCGACGGTGCCAAGGTGAACATGGGCCTGAACACAGAGCCGGACGAGGACGACGAGGAAGAAGAGACCGAGCAAAAGCAGGAGTGATCGGGTGTACACGGATTTTGCGAGCCATTATGACCTGATGATGGCGGACGTGGATTACGCTTCCTGGGCCGCCGCCATCGCCGGGCGCCTCACGGAGCGCGGCATCCTGCCCGGAATGAAGATCTGCGAATGCGCCTGCGGCACCGGGAGCCTGACCATCCCTCTGGCTGAGATGGGCTACCGCCTGTGCGGCGTGGACCTGTCCGGCGAGATGCTCGCGCAGGCCATGGACAAGAGCCGCCGCGCGGGACTGATGATCCCCTATATCCGCCAGGACATGACCCGGATGGAACTGCCCGGGAAGCAGGACGCTGTCCTGTGCACCTGTGACGGGGTGAATTACCTGGACGATGACGGCTGCCGGGCGTTTTTTCAAAGAGCTTTCCGGTATACCCGGCAGGGAGGCGTGATCCTGTTCGACGTGTCGACCCCGCGCAAACTGATCCATACCCTGGGAGGCTCCACCCTCACCAGGATCGAGGACGATTACTGCTATATCTGGGAGAATTCCCTGTCAAGGGATAAAAAAAGACTGACCATCCGCCTGACGGGATTTGTCCGAAACCCGAAGGGCTCATATGACCGCTTCGAGGAAGACCAGGTGCAGTACGCTCACACGTCGGATGAGCTCACCGGGATGCTGCGGGAAGCGGGATTTTCTGAGATCGGCGTTTTCGGCGGCGATCTGAAAGACAAGGCGGACGAAAGGGACGAGCGATGGCACTTCATCGCCGACCATCCTTAACACAGGAGGAATTATGCTGAAATACACGGATCCGAAGGACATGCGGGACGAGATGCTCCATCTGACGCTGATGGACGGCCAGGTGAGAGTGCTGCTGTGCCGGAGCACGGAAGCGACCCGGGCCATGGCCGATATCCATCAGCCCAGCAACGTGGCCCTGGCCGCGGCGAGCCGGATCATGACCGGCACCCTGATGCTGTCCACGATGATGAAGGACAGCCAGGCGAACGTCACCGTGATCTTCAACGGCGACGGCCCCGCCGGCCGGGT
>CADCQZ010000459.1 GCA_902803675.1 uncultured Eubacteriales bacterium | reverse complement strand
GCGCCGAAAGTACTTGGCTGGACACGGCCCGGGAGCATAGGTCGCCGCCGGATCCCAATTGGAGAGGTCAATGACCTCTCCTTTTTTTATTTCCCGATGGTATCAACTTCGCGGATAACGGCCCCGACCTTGATCGATCGAGCGTTCAGCGAGGGAGCATGCCATCGTCAACAGTCTGCCAGCTCGTGAACTGCATGTGACCGCCGGCATTAAAGTATAGATATCCGCAATTTAAAAATGAAGCCTAAGATGATTTCTCAGAAAAAAAGTGGAAAATTAGCACTCAACACTTGACAGTGCTAACAAAAGTGGTATAATACTATCGAACAAAGGAACAGCGATCCAATAAACCACCGTCCCGATGCTCAATCAACATGGCGCGGCCGCAAAAGCAGCCCAACACTTCGAGGAGGAATTGTTATGTTGATGCCGAGTATTTTTGCTGAGAATTTGTTCGATGACTGGTTTGATTTTCCTTCTTTCCGTGATGTCGACCGGAAGCTGTACGGCAAGAGGGCCGATCACGAGATGAGGACGGATGTCCACGAGCATGAAGATCACTATGAAGTGGATATCGATCTGCCCGGTTTTAAAAAGGAAGAGATCACCATCAACCTTGAGAACGGCTATCTGACCGTCAAAGCGGCCAGGGGGCTTGACAAGGACGAGAAGGACAAACAGGGCAGGATCATCCGTCAGGAACGCTACGCTGGCTCGATGCAGCGGAGCTTCTATGTGGGCGATGCGCTCACGGAAGAGGATATCGGCGCGAAACTCGAGCATGGCGTCCTGAGCCTGAATATCCCCAAGAGGGAAGCGAGGAAACTGCCTGAGAAGAGGACGATCGCCATCGAGTGATCTTTCCCAGTAATGACGGCATGAGCCGTGAGGGAGGCGGCGCGGGATCAAAAGTCCGCGCCGTCTCCCTTTTTTTCTGCCCGGATATGGCAATCCTTATAAAGTGCGGGTATAATAGAAATGCGACCGACACAGAAGGAGACCGATCATGCGTGTGGACTACCGGAGGACCCTGAGAGCCTGTTACCTGGGCATCATCACCCAGGCGATCGCCGCGAATTTCGTGCCGCTGCTGTTTATCCGCTTCCGTTCGGAATACGGCGTGCCTCTTGGCAGGATCGCCCTGATCCCCGCGGTATTCTTCATCGTCCAGCTCATCGTGGACGCTCTCTGTGCCCGTTTTACGGACAGGATCGGCTACAGGAAAAGCATCGTCGCTTCGCAGGCCGTCTGCGCTTTGGGGCTGATCGGGCTCACGGTGCTGCCGGATCTTTTCGGTGACCCTTTTATCGGCATCATGCTCTGCGTGGCGGCGTACGCGGTGGGAAGCGGCCTGATCGAGGTGCTGGTCAGTCCCATCGTTGAAGCCTGTCCGTTTGACGATAAGAGCGCTGTGATGAGCCTGCTCCATTCATTCTACTGCTGGGGCTGCGTGGGCGTGATCTGCCTCAGCACCCTGTTTTTCGCTGCGTTCGGCATCGGATACTGGAAAGTGACGGCCCTGCTCTGGGCCCTGATCCCCCTGGTGAACATCCGCAATTTCGCGGTATGTCCCATTGAGCGCCTGACAGAGGAAGGCCAGGGGATGACTGTTCCGGAGCTGCTGAAAAAGGGCCTGTTTTGGATGGCGCTTGTGCTCATGGTGTGCGCGGGCGCGTCTGAACTGGCGATGGCGCAGTGGGCGTCCGCGTTCACCGAAGCGGCCCTGCGACTTCCCAAGGCCATGGGCGACCTGGCGGGGCCCTGTCTTTTCGCTGTGGCCATGGGCTTAAGCAGGGTGCTCTACAGCCGTTATGCGTCCAGGATGGATCTCAGACGCGCCATGATGCTGTCGGGTATCCTGTGCCTTATCTCTTACCTGGCCGCGGGTCTGTCCCGGCAGGCGTTCATCGGCCTGGCGGGTTGTGTCCTGTGCGGCTTTTCCGTTGGGATCATGTGGCCGGGCACCATCAGCCTGATATCGCCTCGTTTTCCCAGAGGCGGCACAGCGCTCTTTGCCCTGCTGGCCATGGCGGGCGATCTGGGCGGCGCTGTCGGGCCGGCACTGGTGGGCGCGGTCAGCCAGCGGGCGGGTGAGGATCTGCGGGCCGGGATGCTTGCCGGCTGTGTTTTTCCCGTTGTCCTCGCTGCCGTGCTCATTTATCTGGGCGTGAGCGGGAGAAAAGGCGGCCGGACGCCGGGCCGGGACAGCTGATAACAACAGTTGAACACGGTGTGTAAAATCCTGTCCGGAACGCTTTTCAAAAGTAATAAGATTTGATATACTGTTTTCAGGAGATGGTCAGATGATGCGTTTGGCGGTTTTCGCGGGGAAGTTCGATCCGATCACAAATAAACATATCGCGTTTGCCCGTAAACTGCTCACGGATCAGTTCGATCACATATATTTCCTTCCCGTCGATCCGGCGTTTGTCAAGCCGGAATGGCGGCACCGCATGTGTGAGGCGGCTCTCGGGTCCCTGGAAGATATGTCCGTCATCGGGGAAGATGTGAGCACCCCCCGGAAAGAGATGCTCTCCGCGGTCAAGACCATCGCCGCTGTCCACCCGGAACATCAGCTGGCCTTTATCATGGAGGACGGCCTGAAAGCCCCCAAAGGGTATCCTGTCATCCCTTTTGAGAGCGATTCCCGCGAGGCGGTGCTTGAGATCGGCCGGTACCG
>CADCQZ010000458.1 GCA_902803675.1 uncultured Eubacteriales bacterium | reverse complement strand
GTGAACCGCTTCTCCACCTGGAGCCTGCCGGTCAACATGTCCATGATCAACGCCGGCTTCGAGTACGCCGTCGCCTACGCCGAGGGCAAGACCAACGGCAAGGTGGATATGGATGTGCTGAACCAGGCCTTCACCAACGCCACCGGCGGTGAGATCGAGCTGGGCACCTATGTGGACGCCGCGGGCAACGAGTATCCCAACTACCTGCTGATCGCCCTGGAGCCCATCAACTTCGCGGATTACCTGAACTGACCGATCGATATCCCGGCTGTCCGGGCGGCTTTCACACGGCCGCCCGGGCAGCCCTCATTTTTTACCATAGGCATATCCTTCGGCGGTTTTTCCTGCGGGTACCATTTAAAGGCGGCATCCGCAGGAAAAACCGTTTATCGGGGGACGGCATGAAAGTCCCCGGAACGATATGCGTTGGGAAGGAGTTGTGGTAGTTGGCAAGCGAATATGTCCTTGAAATGAACCATATCACCAAGCGCTATGGTTCCAACGCGGTGCTCAAAGACGTGTCCCTGAAGATCCGCCCCGGCGAGATCCACGCCCTCCTGGGCGAGAACGGCGCCGGCAAGAGCACCCTGATGAACGTGGTCTTCGGCATGCCCGTGATCCATACCACCGGCGGCTTCGAGGGCGAGATGATCTTCGACGGTGAGCCGGTGCGCATCGCCTCGCCCATGGACGCCATGGACAAGGGCATCGGCATGGTGCACCAGGAGTTCATGCTGATCCCGGGCTTTTCCGTGACGGACAATATCAAGCTGAACCGCGAGATCACCCGCCCCTGGCTGGTGAGCCGCATCCTGGGGAAGGACCTGGAATTCCTGGACAGCAAGGCCATGGCGCAGGACGCCCGCAGGGCCCTGGACGACGTGGGCATGGGCATCGAGGAGTACACCATGGTGCACGGCCTGCCCGTGGGCCACATGCAGTTCATCGAGATCGCCCGTGAGATCGACAAATCCGGCATGAAGCTGCTGGTGTTCGACGAGCCCACCGCCGTGCTGACCGAGTCCGAGGCCCAGCAGCTCCTGGACGTGATGAAGTCCATCGCGGCCCGGGGCATCGCCATCATCTTCATCACCCACCGCCTGGACGAGGTGATGGACGCGGCGGACACCGTGACCATCCTGCGGGACGGCCAGCTGGTCTCCACCTTCGACAAGAAGGACACCTCCCCCGAAAAGCTGGCGGCCCTGATGATCGGCCGGGGCAGCGAGGGCGTGATCCAGGTGGAGAAGCGTAAGGAAGAGCTCAAAGGCGGCACCGCCATGACCATCAAAGACCTGTGGGTGAACATGCCCGGTGAAGTGGACAAGGGCATCGACCTGACGGTGCGCGAGGGCGAGATCCTGGGCATCGGCGGCCTGGCCGGCCAGGGCAAGATCGGCATCCCCAACGGCGTCATGGGCCTGTACGAGGCCATCGGCGACGTGGAGTTCTTCGGGCAGAAGCTCCCCCTGGGGGACGCGGGCGCCGTGCTCCGCAGCGGCCTGGCCATGGTCAGTGAGGACCGGCGGGGCGTGGGCCTCCTCCTGGACCAGTCCATCGAGGACAACATCGCCTTCACCGCCATGCAGGTCAAGGGCGCCTTCCTGAAAGGGCCCCTGCGCCAGAAGGACGGCCGCGGCATCCGCAAATACGCGGAGGAGATGATCAGGGAGCTGGACATCCGCTGCACCTCGCCCGCCCAGCCGGTGGGCACCCTGTCCGGCGGCAACCAGCAGAAGGTCTGCGTGGCCCGGGCCCTGGCCATGGATCCAAAGTTCCTGTTCGTGTCCGAGCCCACCCGGGGCATCGACATCGGCGCCAAGCAGCTGGTGCTGGAGACCCTGGTGCGCCTCAACCGCGACAAGGGCATGACCATCGTGATGGTATCGTCTGAATTGCAGGAGCTGCGCTCCATCTGCGACCGCATCGCCATCGTGGCGGAAGGCCGGGTCGTGGATATCCTGAAAGTGGACGCCTCGGATACGGCCTTCGGCCTGGCCATGTCCGGCGTGAAGAGCAGGGAGGGTGAAAAAGCATGAGCGAAAAGGCCCATGAAAAGCCCGGGATCCGCTCCCGGATCGTGCCTGTCGTGCTGTTCATCCTGGCGGGGGCGCTCATCGCCGCCTCCATCGCCGGCTATGTGCTGCAGGGCACCAAAGAGAGCGTCGCCAGCCTGGACCGGATGCGCACGGACACCGTGCTGCACGCCGCGTCCGAGGGCCTGATCAACAACATCGCCCAGTCGGCCCGGGCGGACAAGCTGGCGGAGCTGCGCAAGGACAAGAACTTCCGCAAGCGCGGCCTGGATGAGGTCAACGCCATCTGCGACGCGGCCATGAACGAGGCCCGGGCGGAGGCGGAAAAGCTCTACGCCAACCCCGTCGTGCAGGATCAGGCCGCTCTGGACAGCGCCATCAGCGCCTTTGAGAAGGCCCTGGCGGAGTCCAGGACCCTGTCCGAAAAGGAACGCGCGGTCTACGCCGAGATCTACGTGGCCCTGGTGGACAACACTTCCGACTGGAAGGCCGTCGCCGGCGCGGACATCGATGACGACAAGGTGTTCACCGCCCTTTCTCAGACGGCGCCGGACCTTTTAAAGCCCGAGAACGCTCACCTTAAGGACGGCTTCATCCGTCTGGCCCGGGACATGGCCGCCAAACAGCAGGCCAAAGAGGACGCCGAGCAGCTCACCCAGCTGCAGACGGTGCTGGCCACCGCCATCCCGGACTGGTCCGCCTACCTGGGCCTTGACAAGGACGCCATCTGGGAAAAGCTGATCGACGAGGCCCCGGAGCTTAAAAACGCCGAGAGCTTTAAGGACGCGCTGCTCACATCTGCCGCGGAGCACATCGCCGCGGCCGAGAAGGGCGAGACCATCGCGCCCCCCGCCGAGCAGGAAGCCGGCGCGGAGACCGTCAGCGAGACCCAGACGGACTACAAGTATTTCACCGCCACCGCGGCCCTTGATAAGGAAGAAGAGGAAAAGAACGCCGCTTACGGGGAGCTGAACACCCAGCTGGTCACCATCATCCCGGATCTGGGCGGGCTCAGCTCCAAGCTGCAGAACACCCTCCGCGAGAACATCGAAAAGGTGCTCTGGCTGGAGGACGCCTCCTTCTCCGCCCGTTACAATACCTATAAAGCGCACCAGGCCAAAGAGGGCCCCGGCGCGTGGAAGCTCTCACTGGCCTCCCTGGCGAAGCCCCTGCTCCTGGCGGGCATCGCGGTGCTGCTGCTGGGCCTGATGGTCTTCTTCTGGAAGCCCCTCACCGAGCGCTTCGGCGTGCCCCGCACCATCATCGCCCTGTTCTTCATCTACCTGTGCCTGCTGGCGGAGCTCTACAACATCAGCGTGCGCATGATGATGGGCAACGTGCTGGAGCGCATGACGATGTACGGCGTGCTGGTGCTGGCCATGATGCCGGGCATCCAGTGCGGCATCGGCCTCAACATGGGCATGACCATCGGCTGCATCTCCGGCCTTCTGGGCATCGTGCTGGCCCTGCAGTTCAACCTGGTGGGCTTCCCGGCCATGCTCTTCGCCTGCGCGATGGGCGCGCTCGTGTCCCTGCCCCTGGGCTGGGCGTATTCCAAGCTCCTCAACCGCATGAAGGGCAACGAAATGACCATCTCCACCTACGTGGGTTTCTCCTTCGTGTCCCTCATGTGCATCGGCTGGATGATGCTGCCCTTCGACAACCCCAAGATCATCTGGCTCCTGAGCGGC